>JBGTCB010000726.1:0-5082 GCA_041748995.1 Saprospiraceae bacterium
CTTTGAATACGTCTACAACTCCGGGAACAGCCCTTGCTGCAGCTTCATCAAATGATTCTAGCGTGGCTCCGTACACAGCACATTTTTCCATGGAGGCATAAAGCATATTCGGGATTCTTACGTCCAGGCCATAAATAGCAGCGCCCGATATGATTGACTCACTATCCGGATTGGGTGCAGACTTCCCGATTATCATATAGTCACGTTTGGTCTTTAATAACACCTCTTTAGGAACCTCAAGTTTTGATGCAGTTTCAGCTAATTCACCAAAACTCATTGTATCCCTGGTATTTCGATTGGCAACGCTTCCCTTCTTTAAATAGCATAGATCCCTTGGCACTTGCCAGGTATCAGCAGCTGCTTGTAGAAGCAGCTCCCTTGCCACGGCACCTGCCCGTTGCATCGGTTCCCAAAAAATTCTTACACTGTTGCTTCCGGCTGCACGCTGGTCAAATCCTCCATATTCTTCGCCCGCATCCGCTTGTACCACGATAACACTCTTCCAATCCAGCTCCAACTCCTCTGCTACCAGCATGGGCAATGCAGATTTGACACCTTGACCAATTTCAGGTATCGGATTAAAAATTTTCACTATTCCATTCGTGTCGATCTGCACATAAGCATTAAATGCGTGCATTATTCCCTCACGTACCTGTTCAACTTCACTCCCGTTCCTACACGAAAGGTTTATACCCAAAAGGATACCTCCTGTGGAAAATGTACTTGATTTTATAAAATCTCTACGGGTAATCATTTAATCAGTTAATTGGTGAAAACTATAAGTGATATTTCATTAATTTCATTATTCACTATTATGGTGTTGATTTTGCATTGACCATTTTACCTGTGTGAATGTTTCTTTGAAATTTTTACCATGACTACGAACAACTATTAATCACTTTCAGATTCAATCAAACGCTCAAGTGCCCGAATAATCTGGCGTTTGTCTGCATTGCCTGGATTGTTCAGGAACAGATAGATTTCGTTATTAGGTGGAAAGAAAGCACTGAATAACTCAAAACCACGATCAGAGCCATCAAGATTAAATGAGGGTCCCGTAAACCATTTATTGTGTTCAGCATCCAAAACCATATTGGAACGAACTAAAGTGTAGAATTTTAGCAAATCATCTAAAGTAGAATACATTCCTCCGCTACCTTTCACAAGCCAGGATGTAGGTCCCCAATTAGGTGGAATATTTGGTAATCCAACAAATTTTGGCCCTCCTCCAGCTGCAAAATCCTGGATTGAAAGCCCTTTGGTTTCTCCATATTCCCCTGTTTTTTGCATTCCGGCAGGTTCAAAAAAGTTTTTGTTGATAAAGTCGTAGTAGCTCTGACCTGAAACAATTTCAACTATAGCTGCGAGCAATCCAAAGGCACCATGTGAGTGCCTACGGTCAGTTCCCGGCTCAAAGAGTAACGATTGAGCAAGCATACGTTTAACAGCAGTTTCGCGATCAACCCACGCAAGGTCCGGATCCCAGTCCGTATCGGTATCAAAGAAATCAGGGAGTCCTGATTGACCCGATAATAAGTGTTGAATAGTTATGGAGGTCTTGTCTTTTGGGACGTTTTCAAAATATTTAGTGATGTTACCTTCAATATTTATTTGACCTCTTTGATCTAACAGGTAAATGGCAGCAACTGTATAATCAATCGGCCTGGAACCCGTGCCGAAGATTGTATTTATATCATTGCGTACTCCGAGTTCTTTATTTGCATAGCCGAAGGCACGTTTAATGATGATTTCTCCATTGATTTTCACATAAATCAAGCCTGCCGCTCCGTCCTTCTCAAGCTGATCGAATGTTTCAGATATATTGTCTATTGTAATACTTTTAGACTCAGGAGCTGAAACAAGATATAGCTGGGAAATGGCCTTTTCTTTGTCATCCATGACGATCATCAAATGTTTTTCAACCTTACCATCAGACATGATCATTCGTAAACCTTCCGGCTCAGCCTCAATAGAGATACCATCACGTAAGCCTTTCATTTCCGCCCGAATGTTCTTAAGCGAATCAATTAAGGCGCTTCTCTCTCGATTACCGTCTTTAACCATTGATTGCTCAATAAATTTATCAAGAGCATCATCACTATTACTATCTAACATTTTTTCGATGCTCTGTATGGCATTTCGGACATGTTCTGGCGGTTGACCCTGTGCATTGAGGTATACTATGTTGGAGGTGAAAACAAGTGTGATCAAAGCGACTGACCTTAATAAGCTGCTAATCAATGCTGTATTCATGAAAGCATTTAAGGGCTTTTTATTATATCTTTTCATATTGATTAGTTAATTTGATTACCATACAGCAAGATTATATGCTTCGTGAATGAAATTTCAAACGAAGTTATGAATGCAATCTAATAAGGGATGAAAACCAAAAACAATGGGATATGCTTTCAATGGGCTGCTTTGTAACACAAAACAAGTTAATTATAACATTTGACTAATTCATAGCTTCATAGTTTTTAACTTTGTTTAATGAATAAATTCTGGATAGAAACCATTATTCACATCCTCTTTTGGGTCAGTACAGCCTGGCTGATAACTTCCAGTTTTTCCATACAATCACATGAAATAGAACTAAACAATGGGATAGAAACCGTCAATATTGTTAGAAACAATGGTGTGGCTTATCAATTGCTTCTTTGTATTATGGTTTCATTCTTCGCATTTTATATTAACTATTGGTTATTGATTAAAAGAAAAGGACTTGCCGCGATGAAAACCTGGGGAGTCATTTATGTTTTCGCAGTTTTATTGATTGTTACATATTTTTTAGTCGAATTTCGGTTTTTCCTGAAAACACCACCAATTCCAAAACAAATAGCCTTTGGAGTCGCTATTTTTTACTTCTCTCTTTCCATTGCATATAGTTTATTCAAAAAATCATTACAAGACACAGCTTCTCTGCAAAAATTAACTATTGACAAAAAACAAGCTGAACTCAACCTGCTTCGAAACCAATTGCAACCCCATTTTTTGTTCAATGCACTGAATAACCTATTGTCAATGGTAAAACCCTCTGAAAATCCAAAACTTGTAAGCTCTATAGATAAACTTTCGCAATTGCTACGTTTTGT
This sequence comes from Saprospiraceae bacterium, assembly GCA_041748995.1. Taxonomy (GTDB): domain Bacteria; phylum Bacteroidota; class Bacteroidia; order Chitinophagales; family Saprospiraceae; genus JABDMH01. The sequence goes on from JBGTCB010000726.1 coordinate 3,093, forward strand.
CATCGAAGACACTAAAGCAGAAAAAATACCTATTTCGAAGGAAATTGAATTTCTCAAAAATTATATTGATTTACAAAAGTTACGATTTGACGAGGGCGAAGTGTCCGTTCAATTTATCGTGAATGGAGGTAACAATCATCAGAAAGTTGAACCCGGATTGTTTATTCCATTTGTAGAAAATGCCTTTAAATATGGCACAGAGCCTGAAAAACCAACAACAATAGAAATTGAATTTGATTTGACAAAACCGGATGTCGTTCAATTTACTTCAAAAAATAAAATAATGATGGTGAACAATAACGGCATTGGCTCAGGAATAGAAGCAACTAGAAAACGATTGGCATTAGTCTACCCCGATCATCACAAATTGCAAATTTTAAATGCAGAAGACTTTATTGTCCATTTAAATATAATCACGCAATGAAAGCCATCATCGTAGATGACGAACCAAAAGCGATTGAACTGCTCAAAAATTATTTGAGCCATTTTAGCAGTATTGAATTGGTCGCTACATTTAGAAATGGTTTGAAAGCATTTGAGTTTTTATCGAAAGAACCAGTCGACTTGATTCTACTTGACATCAATATGCCCCATATTTCGGGAATTTCATTGTCAAAAATGTTGCCCGAAAATGTAAAGGTAATCTTTACAACCGCCTACTCCGAATATGCTGTTGAAAGCTACGAAATACAAGCTGTGGACTATTTAGTTAAACCGATAAGTTTGGAACGATTCACAAAATCAATAAGTAGGGTTTTATTGTCCAAAACACCAATAACCGAAAAAGAAAATCAACTAATCTTTGTTAAAAGTGGTTTTGAAACATATAGACTTGAAAGTGCATCCATATTGTTTTTAGAGAAAGAAGGAAATTATATGAATTACCATTGTGCAAACCAAAAAATCCTTGCGCGCGAAACCATTCATGAATCATTGGAAAAATTACCATACAGTTTTATTCAGACACATAAATCCTATATTGTAAATCTAGAGAATATTGTGAGCTATACAAGTAATGAATTGACAATTGGCAAAGAAAAAATACCGATAAGTGAGACCTATAAAATTGAAGTTCTAAAAAGATTGGAAAACAATGCCAGCCGCTAATTGCGTAGCCCCCTCTGTCAGCTTACACTGACAGGGAGAGGCTACTGGAAGATGCTTCACGCTATGCCATAGAAAATGATATGCTCTCCCTCACAGACCCTATAAGCAATGAAACCCTTACCTTTCGATTTGAAGTATTCGCAAATACTCTAACCCTCTTTAAAAACGACTTCAACTCGCCGGGTTGTTTCCTTGCTGTCAATCTGATCCGGGTTTAATTGAGATTTCCGGTGTCAAAACTGATGAAAATGATCAGCGCAAGTTGAGTATTTCAAAGGCATTCTACACCAACCCAAATCTCCGGGCTGCATCAATCGCTTCAATGGCATTATTGGCATTCATTTTCTCCAATATCCGTTGACGGTGGGTATTCACGGTATGCACACTAATGTTCAGCATGGCACTGATTTCTTTGCTTAATAATCCGCGACCCACCAATGACAACACTTCACTTTCACGCCGGGTGAGTTTGGAAGACTCCTCACTTTCATTTTCCAGCCAGGAAAAAGATTCCCCATTTTTCACATTGACAACCTGACTTAATACGGTGAGGTTCGGATTTTGGTTGGGAGATAAATCCACCATGCTAAGTGCCAGCCAAACATTACCTTTCTTATCCGTCTTAAAGGCAGTGTGTTGTTCGATAACCCTTATGTATTCCTGTTCGGAAACCTGCAAGCGATATTCGTTGATCAATTTAAAGTCCGTTTTTTCTTCGACAGGCAACGAATGGTAGAGTTGCAGGGTTTTTATTCCGATTTTCATCAGGACATACCGATCCTCATGATGGGTCCGGGTGCTGATGGAATCGTTTGACATCGCCACTTTTGGTGAAATCCGGAAAAGATCACTAAAATTTTCGGATGCATAGAGGTGCTTTTTC
>JBGTCB010000727.1:0-5590 GCA_041748995.1 Saprospiraceae bacterium
GTGGTGATATCTTTATATCGGTTAATGACCTATCTGATCAACAATAGTAGTCATGTTGAGAAAGTGCTTGAAGGCGAGGCCGTTTACATTGCTGAAGAAGGTAAATTCAACTATGAAAATTTTCAAGGCGAATCATTAGCCCATGAAGAGTTTTTTGCACAATTGCGACACCATAATGTCTCTCATCTTGGACAAGTGAAATATGCGATTCTTGAGACAAATGGAATAGTTAGCCTCATTTATTTTCCGGATGAAGAAGTTCAATGGGGTTTACCCATTTTGCCGCATTTACGTAATCATACCCTCGCACAATTACCTGAAGGCGGAAAATATGCATGCTTGAGTTGCGGGCAGATTGTGGAGTCAAAAACAGGCCGACACGAACATGAATGCTCAGTGTGCGGCAAACATGAATGGGTGAAAGCAATCAACGATCGGCGAATCACCTGATCTCAGATCACACAGCCAAGGTCCTCTAAATAATTCTACTGTGATGAAGTTAATTATTTTTGTCTTCCGGTTTAATTAAAAGCATAGCCTGATCGGATGATCCCGGCATGCCGGCAGATCCATTAATTAATTTTTTGTTAACTGAAGAAACTTATCAGTTTTCCTGGCAAGAATTATTTTGTAAGTCGCAGCCTGAATATTGGGCACCTCTATTGTCAATCATTTATCGTATTGGGAAGGATTCACCCCAAACAGATCTTTAAAACATTTGGTGAAATAAGGTACATTTTCAAATCCAACTGCATAGGCTACCTGGGTTACAGTTTCACCTTTCTGAGCGAGAATTTGAGCAGCACGCTGCAGACGAAAATTGCGGAGGAATTCACCCGGGGACTGGTTGGTAATGGCCGTCAGTTTTCTATGTAATTGTGTTTTACTCATGACCAGGTCTTTTTGCATCTGAGGTACCCCAAATGTAGAATAACCGTATTGTCTCTCCAGAAGGTCCATCACTTTTTGTAAAAATTGCTGATCCAATGAATTGACGCTCACTTCTTTTGGTGCTACGAACAGTTGTTTCGAAAAAAGCTTTCTTAATCGCTTTCTTTCGACGAGAAGGGCTCTTATGCTGGCTTCCAACTCGAGGGCATTAAATGGTTTGGTCAGATAACTATCGACACCGGACGACAGCCCAACCAATTTGTTTTCAAGGGTGGCCTTGGCAGTCAACATAATTACCGGGATATGACTGGTTCGTTCGTCTGATTTTATTGCCTGGGATAATTCGTGTCCATCCATCAATGGCATCATCGTATCAGTTATTATTAAATCAGGAATTTCGCTGGTAGCTCTTTCGAACCCTTCAACCCCGTTTTCCACTTCGATTACTATGAACTGATCTTCTATTACAGACCGGATATATCTGCGCATTTCCGGATGATCTTCGACAATTAAGATTATTTCCCGTGTATCCGATTTCCTCGTAATTGGTAAATCTCCATTTCTCGCCCTCCTGGTCTGAGACAGAGAATGATCCAGATCAAGACTTGTGCCATTAAGAATTTCCTTCAGAGGGATGGATAATAAGAATGTAGTACCTACTTGCAGCCTGCTTTCGACACTGATTTGGCCACCCATCAACATTGCCAGTTCCCTGCAGAGGGCTAGACCGATTCCGGTGCCCACGCTTTCCGGATGATTTTTACCTACAACCTGATAAAAACGATCGAAAACCTGCTCCAGATGCTCCGGTGGTATACCGGGACCATTGTCACTGATTTTCAATTTAAGATGCTGGTCGTAATATTCGGCCGTCAATACAATCTGCCCATCGGCAGGTGTGAATTTAAATGCATTATTTAGTAGATTATATACAATGGTTTCCAATTTATCCCGATCAAAATTTGTCCAGAATTGACGGGTTGGGATCTTAATTTGATAATCGATATTTTTCTGCGCAGCCAGAGAACTAAAGGAAGACGCCTCCACCCTAAAAAAACGGAAAAGATCACCCTCTGTAAGGTCCAACTGCAAACTACGGGCATCAAGTTTTGAGAGATCCAGTAGTTGATTGACCAGTCGAAGAAGACGATCAGCATTTCTCTTAATCATACTGACCTCATCAAGTGACAACACTTTCGTCTGGTCTCTTTCCAATTGTTCAACCGGGGCTTTGATCAAAGTCAGAGGTGTGCGAAATTCATGGGAGATATTAGCGAATAAATTTGTCTTAAGCTGGTCAAGTTCTTGCAGTTTTTGTGCTTGTTCTGCCAATTTGGATTTTTGGACCTCCAGTTGTTGATTTCGAATTTCAACATCCTCGGTCCTCTGCCGAACCACAAATTCGAGTTTTTCCTTCTCCTGAATTAATTCGGTCGATCTCCATCGCACAATGGCCTTTACAATAGCCACGCCCCAGAATACATACAAGACGTAAGCCCACCACCGTTGATACCATGGTCTCAAAATGCGAAATGAGTAAAGGGCCGATGAGCCCAACTGATTTTCAGCATTTCTGGCTCTTACCTGGAATGTATAGCGGTCTGGAGACAACCCAAAATATTGTTTTTGCTTGTCTTTAGACCAGTCTGACCAGGCAGTATCATAACCCTCTAAAAAGGTTTGAAAAAAAAGATTTTCTGAGGAGACAAATTCAGTAGCACTATAATGAAAGGTTACCGCATTCCGGCTATAGGCTAATTCAGGATAAGTCTGACTATAAGATCCATAAGACAGCGTTGAATCGGTCTGGTAAATAACCTGGTTGATTAAAGTTAAAAAACCAACCGGAGGGGACTTTCTGTCAATATCCTGTTTAACGATTGTGCTAAAACCTCCATGCCAGACAAAATGACTGTCTACAAAAAAAGTACTGCCAATATCATCTAATATGCGGTCAAAGTGAATCCCATTATTCTCGTACTGCCCACTGGCGTTTAGAAAACTCATTTGCATATGCTCCATACCACTTCCGTCATTACTGACATACCAGCAATTACCTTCATTATCGACATGCCAGATAACCACATTTTTCTCGGGGGAATTTAAAACCAAATGCATCAATGAGTCTTTTTCGAAATAATTGGTCTTTTCATTCCACCGATAATTCATAGCCACATCTCCGGGCACAAAATAAATCGAAGAGTCAATGAGATAAAGCCTACCCCGATGGGGAGGCAGACCTTGTAAAGTATCATATTTGAAGAGGGTGGGATTGCTCCAATGGTATACACCGGAATCTGCCTCAAAGGTGACTTTCCACAATTCATCCCAATCCGTGTCAAGCCAAATGGTATGCGCATTTTCTTCAACAACCTTTGACACTCTCCGGTTAAATTCTGGTAATATTTTTTCCTCGGTCCATCTTCCCTTATCGTAAATGAAAGTGGTCATTCCAGTTGGGAAGAAGACATAAAGCCGGTTTGAGTTTATTTTTGAAAGTTGCATACCAGGAGTCGTTCCTGATATTATCGTGCTTACAGATCCATTTTCTCTTAATTCATGGATACCATATTCATCGGCAACGAGCAGCCGATCGTCTTTAACCGCAAGATCCCAAATCTTATCAGAGAATTCCGGTACGCTCTCGAAGATTTCCTGACCCGATGCCATCCGGAGATATTTTCGCAAGCCCACTGCCGTACCAACAAAAAACTGATCCTTTACCCGGGCAAATGCATTGATCTCAACTTCTTTTTGCCTGATTTTAAACAACATAAAAGGCGAAGGATATTCAATCATAGCAATTCCAGAATCCATCGCTAACCAGAGATTTTTCCTCCGATCCAGTAAAAAATTGCGAATATTCAGACTTAGCAAATGCTCAGGATCATTGATCAATAAATTAATCTTACCGGAGCGGTCGACTCCGATGATTCCTCCTCGAACGGTTCCGAATATATAGCTGGTATCCTGAAGGTGGGTGCCACAATACATACGATTTTCCCGCAGATAGCCGGTGGCCTCCGATTTAAATTCGGTGAACCGACGCCCATCATATAAATACAATGAAGCAGTATCACTGGCGAATAACAGTTTATCATGAGAAAAAGGCATAATATTTCGCACAAATACCGATTTGAATTGGTCGCTGTCAGGCAAAAGCTGCCATTCATCGTCAATCAATTCAAAAATCCCCTTCCAATGCCATTTTAAAAATAACCGGTCATCGACCATCATTAATTTACCAAGTTGTTTGTCACCCATATACCAGGTGTGTATGGGTTCATCAGGACGATACCGGTACACCGCTTCCGGAGTCTGAAAATAGACACCAACCGGAGTAGCAATGGTTTCAATAACTCTGGTGAAATTAACGGTCTCTTCTCCTAAAGTTTCAGAAAGGGATCGGTATAGCGGCTTACCCACCAGATCATATTCGATCTTGCCAAAAGTACCCCAACCTCCTACGTATATTTGATCATCAGTGCCGACAGCAAGAGATGCTGCCATACTTTGTCCCGCTAATTCTACCAGCTGCCAGTCGGATCCATTATAGATAAGGACTCCATCACCATTGGCAAAGTATAAAATACCCATATGGTCCTGAACGATTCCCCAATTTTGCTTGTGAGCGCCGTATTGTACAGGTGAGAAATTGGTAATGTATGGGGTTCCGGCAATCCGGGCATCTTTATCAGCAACCTCCTGGCTCCACAAGGACTTGTACCCGATTCCGGATAGAAAGACCAATAGAAGTAACATTAACCGTTCCTTGCCCATACGCTGAATCACCTGGATCATCTTTGAAAGATATGATTATTGTATCCCTGAACATTGGATTCTAAACTGACATACTGTTGAAATGATCAACATCATCTGAGTTCAAGCCAATATCCAGTTACAAAATTAGTGTCAGAATCGAAGAAAGGATTCTTTCTCAGTTCCATTTCCTTATACAATAGTTCCAAATTCTGTTCTCAAGATCGGGAATTCGATCGGCAAGACCAATAAAAGCCTTCTGTGGGTATGGAAATGCTGATTAGCATGACAGGTAAATTGTGTGACACCTGATTGAAAAGGGGTACTAAAGTTTTCCGGGGAAACTTCCTGGCGGGGCTAATGCATTAGTGTTGGGAGTGGCCCTCTATTCATATTTTCTATATATATTTATTGCTTGTAAAGACATTGCATGAACCCACTCCCTTCACAAACTGCAGGCATTCAATCAAGCTTGGTTGAGGGATTGAGGATTGCAAAATCCATCATCGGGATACCAGCTATCTTGCTCTTTTTTTTGCTTTTGACCCGCAACTGATCCAGCGGGTCCGGCTATTACCCGGAAGAAAATATTCCAGCACGTTAAAGTGTTGGTGTTTACCGGATCATCCCAGTAGTATCGAAGAGCTGATCAAGGCAGGCTTTATCTCTGACGCTGATCAAATACGACATTCCGGTACCGGACCAACTGAACCCATGGGGGAAACGTCTGACAAAACCGGTATAACATCGCATGGCGGTGTAAACACAGTACCAGAAGGTGAGAAAGACAGTGGAAATCACCAGGCTGGCATACAGGTTGCGAATATGCGCAAGCTGGAAAGTATCGTATTTCAAGGATCGCGATTTATCATCAGGCTGCAGTATGATGCTGAGCAGGTTCGTTTTATCAAGTCACTCCATGCGGCTTATTGGCATCCAA
>JBGTCB010000728.1:0-2605 GCA_041748995.1 Saprospiraceae bacterium
TACGACGATAGTTTGTTGGAGAAGTATTTTGAGGATCCGGATTCGATCACGCCTGACGAAATCAGAGCCGCCATTCGAGCCGCTGTGATTGATATGAAGATCATTCCTATGATGTGTGGATCTGCTTTTAAAAATAAAGGGGTTCAGGCAGTGTTGGATGCCGTCTGTGCTTACATGCCTTCTCCAATGGATATTGAAGCTGTGGAAGGCATTGATCCACGTAACGATAGTACTATTAAACGAAGACCAGATCCCAAAGAGCCCTTTGCTGCTTTGGCATTTAAGATTGCAACCGATCCTTATGTTGGGCGGCTTGCGTTTTTCCGCGTTTATTCTGGTTCTCTGGATGCCGGGTCTTATGTCTTAAACAGCAGATCTGATAAGAAAGAACGAATATCCAGGCTGTATCAGATGCATTCAAATAAGCAGAACCCAATTGACCGGGTTCAGGCAGGAGATATTGCTGCTGCGGTGGGTTTCAAGGATATAAAAACCGGAGATACCCTTTGTGATATGAGTCATCCAATTATATTGGAGAGTATGACCTTTCCGGAACCGGTAATTGGTTTGGCGGTTGAACCTAAGACCCAGAAGGATCTGGAAAAGCTAAGTATGGCCCTGGCCAAGTTGGCGGAGGAAGATCCGACATTCAGAGTGCGATATGATGAAGACACCAATCAGACCGTGATCAGCGGAATGGGAGAACTGCACCTTGAGATTATTATTGACCGTCTCCGAAGAGAATTTAAAGTAGAGTGTAACCAGGGTGCACCCCAGGTCAACTATAAAGAAGCTTTGGTGCAAAATCATACGCATCGCGAAAGATTAAAGAAACAGACCGGTGGTTCAGGTCTCTTTGCTGATATGGAATTTGAACTGGGCCCAGCTGATCAGGAGTTTCTTGACTCGGAAGATTTTAAAAGTGGCAAGAAAAAACTGCAGTTCGTTAATAATATTGTTGGAGGATCTATCCCTAAAGAATATATGCCATCCATTCAGAAAGGATTTGAAGCAATGATGGATAACGGTATCCTGGCCGGATACGCAATAGACAGTATGAAAGTTAGGGTCTTTGATGGATCGACACACGCAGTTGACTCCAAACCGATTGCTTTCGAACTCTGTGCCAAGGAAGGATTTAGAGCTGCTGCACCCAAGACAAAACCGGTATTGTTAGAACCGATGATGAAGCTGGAGGTAACATCACCCGATGAGTATACCGGTTCCGTAATTGGTGATCTTAATCGCCGACGAGGATTGATCAAAGGACAAGAAGTAAAAAACAACGCAGTGATTATAAAGGCAGATGTACCTCTTGCCGAAATGTTTGGTTATGTAACTCAATTGCGAACCATCACCTCGGGTAGAGCCGCATCCTCCATGGAGTTTTCCCACTATACAGCAGCCCCAGCAGGTATTGCAGCCGAAGTGATTGAAAAAGCCAGAGGAGTTGTAAAAGTATAATTGAAATTAATTGAAATTTAATAAATAAGGTATGAATCAGAAAATCAGAATCAAACTCCGATCGTACGACCATAATCTTGTGGATAAGTCAACGGAGAAGATTGTGAAGACGGTACGCAGCAGTGGAGCTGTGGTAACTGGACCGATTCCGCTGCCCACCGAGAGAAAGGTGTTTACCGTCTTACGGTCACCGCACGTTAATAAAAAATCTCGGGAGCAGTTCCAGTTGCGTACACACAAAAGGTTGATTGAGATTTATACACCGACTCAAAAAACTGTAGACGCACTTTCCCGTCTTGAGCTTCCGAGTGGTGTAGATATCCAGGTTAAATTGACCTAGTCGTTTTTCCAAATGTTTGATTCTGCGATATGTCGCTTGGATGACATACGGCGCTATGGTTGTGAAACGATAGCATTTCATCACTATAAATTTTAAAAAGTGAACGGAATAATTGGTAAAAAAATAGGAATGACTAGTGTCTTCGATCAGGCAGGTAGAAATGTGGCCTGTACCGTGGTGGAGGCTGGTCCCTGTGTAGTGACACAAGTCAAAAGTCCTGAAACAGATGGTTATAATGCTCTGCAACTGGGATTCGCAGAAAAAAAGGCAAAAAATACTACTCAGGCACTGGTTAGTCATTTTGAACGAGCTAATACCACGCCTAAGAAGAAATTGGCAGAGTTTCGCAACTGTACCATAGCTAAGGGCTTGGGAGAAACCGTTACCATCGAAGATCTTTTTGTCGAAGGAGATAAAGTGAGTGTAGTGGGTTTTTCCAAGGGAAAGGGTTTTCAGGGTGTCGTAAAACGTCATGGATTTAGAGGAGTAAATGACGCTACTCATGGTCAGCATAATCGACAGAGAAAGCCTGGATCAATTGGAGCAGGCTCAGATCCCTCAAGGGTTTTCAAAGGCATGCGAATGGGTGGCCAGATGGGTAACAAAAAAGTTAAAACTACTAATTTGAGGGTACTGAAATTATTCCCTGAGAAGAATCTTATATTAATAAAAGGTGCTATTCCTGGACATAATGGGTCTATGGTCATCATTGAAAAATAGGTAATCATGAAGCTGGATATTTTAAATATCGAAGGAAAATCAACTGGACGGTCTATTGACTTGTCTGATGACATATTTGGT
>JBGTCB010000729.1:0-3620 GCA_041748995.1 Saprospiraceae bacterium
TTCCAAAAAGTCGGTGGCCGACTGCCTTTCACTCTCTGTGAGTTGCTTTTTTACCTCGGTTTTTATTTCCTGCTCCTGGATTTTTTCCAGCCGGTATTTTTCCAGTTGGTTGGTGATTTCTGCTACGGCTTTGGCAATATGTGTAATGCCGATCTCCAGCCGCTCGGCCGTTTTTCTTGTCAGCTTCTCTACCTGAACATCATTATACAAATCGATATTGTGCCGCATGGCCAACGCAGCCATCTCCGGGTTATTCAGGTAATGTTTGAACTTCCTTTGTGATACCTCTATTTTCAAAGTCACACGCATGCGGTCCAGGCCATCCAAGCGGATGCCGCCCAAGACCGTAAATCGCAACTCTTCCGTGGAAAAGTCCATCGAATCGGGGTTGGACGTAGTCAATATGTTTAATTTTCCCATAATGCAGAAGAATTTATTTTTGGCGTAACAACTTCTGCAATGTTAATGGATATTATCCACCCATTCAAGTAATATGTTATTTTATCCCGCCATTTTATCCTTATGTTTGTAGAACATCTTACTGATACAAGGCTCTATGCCGATTTTTTATGAAGTTAGGAGAGAAAATAAGCAGGCTGAAAAAGCTTAAAAAAATGTCGCAAGTGGAACTGGCAGAGAAAACCGGAATTTCGCGCGATGCTATTTCCAAATACGAACGGGGTGATGTTCTACCCTCAGTAGAATATGCCAAAAGAATCGCTCATATACTCGGGGTCTCCCTCGATTATTTGGTTAGCGACAGCGACACAGAAGAAGCCTTGGACAACGAGGCGGTAAGAAGGGTTAAAGAAATTCAGAACCTGCCACAGCAGGAAAAAGATAAAGTCCTGGCCGTTATGGATGCCCTCATCCGCGATTTTAAAACCCAAAAGGCGTATAAGGTTTCTTGATTCACGACTTCACTTTTTGGTGAGGCTAGGTGGAGAGAATGCCTTTGTTTACTGGTACACTATAGTCTAATCGTGAATTTCAACTAAAGTATCTATATCTATCAATTTTGTTTCGCTATGTGGAGTCGTATAACCAAAATGTATCTGCCAACGTTTTATTGACTCACTCGCAAATAGGTCGTAGTTTTCATCTTCAGAAGTACTGATGCGGTAACAGAAATCAGAAAAATATTCAACGTTTTCTATAGATAGACTCTTCATTATTACGTGTTTAGAAAAATATCCTTCAACTAAGGCAGGCCTAGCGACCGATGCAGAATTACATAAACTAACCTTTAATTCATGGAAAGGCATGGTATCACTATTCTCCACAATTAGAGGGAGTTGAGCCTTGCTGTCAAACAAAAACTGTTGTTCTTTATCAATATATAGCTCATAATAAAATGAATCCACAGTTGTTATTTTCCAAATTCCAAAACCACAATTGCTCATTGCTATGGGTTTCTTTATATTACTACAAGACGACCAGACTAGGATTAAAATAGATAAATAATGAATTTTCATGTTTTTAATAAATTAATTTTCCGATCGCGTCCAAGTTAATGCAGTTTACCAGTCTTTATTCACTTTTAGCCCACCCAAATTTCTATTGAATTCCTTGAATTTATTTAATTCCTGCTCATTTGAAATATCAAAATTAACATTTACCCCGATATTTAATATATTACCCTTGGCGGGATCCATACTGGACATCACTATGCGAATCGTTCCGGAAAATGGTTTCCCATCTTTGTTTTTATAAACTGCCTTTCGCACCCCATCGACCGTTCTATATGTTATGCTAAGGTTGCTTTCATTAATTATATAAATATCCGGAATCAGTTCAAATTGATTATCAGAATAGGTATTATAGTTAAGCAAAACAGCTGGCCCATTACCTGTTGATTGAAATCCAGAATTAAACAAAGTAGCAGATTGCTCCCAATATGGTGATTTTTTTATTTTATTAAAATCTATCACATCTGTTATCTGTGTCTGTTTCAGTCCATATGTAGTTTTTACATATAAATAGAGATTGAATGTTTGCTGTAGATAGTCAGCATTTGAAAGGTCAAACTGCTTCCACTTTAACTGTTCTGCTGAATTTGAAGGTGATGTAGGCGATGCTACAAAGGCTTGACTTCCCTGATTCGGATCATCAGGTGTTAAATAATCACCGGTATTTTGGGCAGATACCGCATCACTTGTATCAGCTCCATTTAAATCAACATATGCAATTGGGTTATTAGCAAATACCGAATAGGGACTCTGATTTACTTTATAGATCGGATCAACATTAAACCTCCTGCCTAACCTCGGGTCATATTGCCAATATTCCGCCGTATAACTGTTTCCCACCCCACTAATTTCATCGTCCTTCATTTGCCCATTCATTCCAAATGAGTATGCTGAACTGTCATTATTAGCATACCACTGCCTATCCGGTAGTAGCGCGCCGAAAGCAGCATAGTCATTTGCTGTCCGAATATCCGCTCTATATCGATAAACGGTATCATCCTCACAATAGCCCAAACGTTTGTCAGAGAACGTTACGAGTACATTTCCCAGGTGATTACTTCCCTCATACAATTTTTTGCCAACTGATAGGGTATAAATGGAATCCGCCTCGTACTTGTTATAGTCCAGGGTCGTAACAAAAAGTTCCGGTTCTTGCTGCGGATCGGAAAGCGATAACTTGTAATGAAGGTCTGCGCGTTTCAGGGTGTCATTCTGATTAAGAATTCCCAGTCTTGAAGCACCATACAAATGGAACTCCTTCATGCGCACATACTGCGTCATAACCAGTGTATCTCCATCAATTTTATCCTTCATGCCTGCTCCATAAAAACTTTCCACTCCATCCATAAAGGCATAGAGGGAATAATGCCAGTCTTCTAAAAGGTCAGCCACGCGTGTTGTAGGATAGGTGTATGCAAAGGCCTTGGTAAAACTGTCAGGATAACTTGCAAATACGGATGTGGCTATGGATATCCAGTCGTTATATCGGACAAAATCAAAGATATGACTTGTGTCGGAACCCATAACATTAACCCACTTAATTTTCAGGCATTCTTTGAACTGACATTCGGTCAGGGCATGTAAAAGAACAGCGTTGCCAAAGTTTTCATCATGTGCATTATCAAAATAGGTGATTATTGCCGCCGACTCAGTAGGGTAATTCTGCAACAGGTAATCGATCAGTTGTACTTGCGGTACCTGCTGAAGGATATATGCTCCTGTATCGTATCCACCATTGGGTAATATCAATCCGAAATCCGTTAAAATATCGCCCAGAGTAACCTGATTTGCCAACTCATCCATAAACTCGCGGGTATAAAGGTCCAATAGGGCCTTTAATAACTCCTTGGGGTGACAGGAATAAAAAGAAGCATAGTCGTCACCGGCGGCCAAATCGTTCACCAAACCGGCATAGGGGTACTTGTCAATGGCATTCACAAAATAATCGGGATATGCCGTTGCTATCAGGTTATTGGAAAAACGATCTGTGATGTTCTGTACCACCTTGTTATCAAAGATACTGGAATTGCAGTAGAACCATAGAGGATAATCAACAAACTAGTATTTACTGGAAACTACTAGGGAAGCTCTGATTCAGCTCGAATTTCAGTCCGAGGTCGGTGTAACCGTTCACCCGCCTATTTACAGTTT
>JBGTCB010000730.1:0-6817 GCA_041748995.1 Saprospiraceae bacterium
CGCGTGGGTTAGAACCAGGCCAACCTCCTTCTATGTAGTCAAATTTGAAGCAATCGATCTTCTTTGCCAGAAGGATCTTATCTTCCGCCGAAAATGAAACACCTTCTCCTTGTGTACCATCCCGCAAGGTAGTATCGTAGATTAGTATTTTGGATTTACTGCTCGTTCCTGTCATCCCTAACTCTTGCCATGATTTAAAAATAGTACGGCGAATTTAGGAAAAATTGATAATTCAAGGGGTTTCTGAACGACCTTATAGTGATCGGTGCTAAACATAGTTTGAAATTTACCCAATTGCAGATCCTTATTCAAGGGGCAGGCAATAGCGGAAGGAGATGGGTTGCCCCCACCTCCTCTGTAATATTTTTCCAGAAAAGCAAGTTTGCCGGGTTTGTTTTTCAAAGTCGAATGCTGACAAATCAGTTACTGAATCCAAATTTGGTGACAGGAGGGGTTCAGATTTAATCGCAAATCCTAATTGACCAAATAAATTCCCATATCATGGGGCAGTAAATCGGTTGATTTATTAGTAGGATTTTGTGCTTTTCTCTTAACGGATTTCACTAGATAAGGTACTCTTTGTTGCACAAATATTTTTAATTCTTCGATGGTGATCACGCCATCAGACCCATGATCTTTTACACCATTGATTTCTGTGAATATATCAGCATTTACTTTCTTTCCATCAATTTCTACGGTTTCATTATGAAAAGCTTCGATGATTGCTTTTGTGAAAGCTCCGTTGCCCCAACTTTCATCTTCATAAGAAAATTCCTGGTCGGCGCATGAAGCAAATATTTCCATACCTGCTGTTGCATTAATAAGGTCATTCATCATTTTGCTGGCGGCAGCATCGCTGAATGAACGACTACCGGCACTTCCACTATGGCAGGCATCGATAAAAAGAAGCTTGTTACCATCCAAAGCTCTTAGCCGTTTTAGAATATCCTCATTAAAATCAATGGTGGATAGTTCTTCATATTGAGGATCATAGTCTGAAGGAAGGAGAACGTATCGATTTCCTTCAATGACTTTGCCGTGAGAGGAAATAAATACAACTATCAGGTCATTGTCCTTGATCGTATTATTCCTGGAGAGATTTAAAAAGGCTCTTTTAATATTGTTCTCGGTTGTTTCTTCCTTTTTTGTCAATTCCAAAACGTTGACTTTACGGAAAGTACGACCTTTTTGATCACGTAATTTTCCATACATACCGGCAAATGTTTTCGCATCATTGACGGTGTAATCCAGATCTTCATGCTCCACTCCAATAGCCAGTACGTAAAGATTAGGAGATTCTTTGGTGATGTAATTAAAAATTAATGGCGTACTTTTTCCGATGATCTCTTTCCCATCGTCATCGTAATAGACCACTTGTACTTCATTTTGACCTTCACTTAAATTGATAATATTGGTGTATGATTGTTGAATTCGATTGGCCAGATGATTTTCCGGAGGAGTCAACCTTGATTCATCCAGCTTCTGACCCTGAGCCCGGCGACCATTAAGCAGCACAGCAAAATTTCTTTTTGACAATTCCTTATTCGCTAATGCAACTGCTTTGATATTGACCTCCCTCTGATTAACATCAATCGTTCGAAATTCATTGAGATCATGACTGGTCCAGATAATGTCAAGGTGACTACTTGGCACCGGTACCGATTCGGCTAATGGCTGGTTGTTTGCCACGCCATAACTGAAACTTTGCCTTAAACCAGCCAGACTGGCTTTACTTTCCGTTTCCAGACTAATCTGAATCGCGTTGTTTTTGAATTCTTCCAAATAAGAAAAATCGAAGCTGAGCGTATAGCTGTCATCGGGGGCAAGCGCCGGTATTTGCACCTTTTCAGATTTTAGCGATATAACCCCGGCAGGTATGGTAAACACTGCTCCGATATCTTCGGTACTTAAACCACCAATATTCTCTAGTTGCACGGTCAATGTTATGGGCTTACCAGGCTCTCCATTCAATTCCGGAGTAAAAGAATGTTTGTTGACTATCAAATTTGCCGGATCTGGTCGATTTGAAGCAATTCTGGCCTCTGTAGAAGCAGCTTTCAATCCATTGACTTCCAGATTAATATTCAGTTCATAGGAGCCTTTTCTCAATGACGAGGCACCCTGTACAGGAATATGTACCTTTTTATGTTGCCCTGCCAGCAAACTTCCGACGTATACCTCATCCCAAAATTTAATATCAAACCTTTCGTTACTGCTAACTTTTGCTTTGACATTGGAGATCGTCTCCAGACTGCTGTTTACCACCTCGACAACCACAAATCCCCGTTCCCCCTCCTCCAGAAATTTACTTGAATTAGCATCCTTAAAAGTGGCATTCCTCAGCACAAGGTTTAGATTTGCAACATTTCCATAGGTATCCTCTGTTGATTTAATCAGAGCCAGATCGATGGGAGATTTGTAAGTAATGGAGCTGATCATAGTTTTCGAAGGACTAATCTTGTCACTGGTCGAATTGCCGGAAATGATCACTTCTGTATTGATCAGTGACTCGGTCATAGAGTATCCCAGATGGTTTCCCTGTCCTTCGATGACCGGATAGGTTGACTGATCAAGAATTCCTCCTTCATCATCAACAACGATCACCTTCATAATGCAAGTTTTTGCTGTTGGTAAATGTGACCAGGTATGACCCAAAACGGCGTATCCACCTTCTGATAAGGCTACCAGCGATGCGGAAATGTCCCCATTAATTCCACCATAGGTCCGTTCCCACTGAAGCTCTCCTCTTTCATCCACTCTTAATAACCACATATCGGTATCTCCGGCACCTTTCGTATTGGTGCTCCCCGCGATGATCAGCCCTCCGTCCAGATGACTGTTGCAAATAGCTACCCCTTCCTGATAACCTTTATCTCCAAAATAGCGGACACCTCCCCACTGATCAGTACCTTCTTCATTGATGCGGGCTACCCAAATCTGATTCGAATGTTCTTTATTTTTAATATCTGTACTGCCAACCAACGCAAAACCCCCTTCCGGGGTAGCGATGATTTGTTTTGCCGGGCTGGGAACGGAAATATGCGAACTGACCCTGGTGGTGGTCCCATCGGGATTTTTTCTCAGTAACCAGAAATCATCCTCTTTACCGATGTCTTCGATTCCTATGGCTAAAATGACTCCATTATGATTAATAGCCAGATCGACTATCTCGTCTAGACCGTCAAGGGACTGTCGATTGATCAGATCACCATTCATGTCGAGATCGACTACCCAACCATCACGATTCCCTTTTCTTACCTCATCATATCCTACTACTGTAAATGTGCCATCATGATTCTGAATGATCGAATTAAATGACTGATTGCCCGGTTTCCCGATGCGTTTCCATTGCTCAAGAGTTCCGTTTTCCGCATCAAGGAGGATAAACAAACCATCAATATCGTCCAACCGCTCACCACTTGTTTCCCCTACTGCAGCGATATATCCGTTTGTTGTACTGATCACTTTATGAATCTTCTCATAGGTGACTGGTTTACGCCGGTAATCCCAATTGCTCAGTAACTTTACATTTTCCTGAGCAATCAACTGAAGATGGAGCAGAAGATAACCACCGATGATATAGTACTTTCTCAGATTCATAGTGAGTCTAAATTTTGCAAGTTATAAAACTGTAAAGAACACTGTCCTGAAGTCCCAATTTCATTCTATAAATTTAAACTACTTTTAGGTGTTCTCAGATTATAGTGTATTAAAGAGATGGAATGTCCTGACATATCCAGATGTTTTTTTCGGATTTATATGATTTTCCGGTTCGCCATCATCTGTCTGGTCAGTGGGAGTGTCTCTCTTCAAGGAGCTGCCACCGACACATTACTATTTCAGGAGTTCATGCAACCCTTACGGGTACTTTATCAATCAAATCAATGGGAAGCTGCCCTACGCGAAGGGGAGAGCACATTACTTAAAATCCAGAAATATCTCGCATATCCCATTCACTATGAGTCTCAGTTACATGGGTTATTAGGCGACTGCGAGCTGGAACTTGGCCGCTTTGACCTGGCCCGGATGCACTATGAAACTGCTCTTCAACAATTAGAAAGTGGAGATGATGCTGTTTCGAATTATCGGGCGGATATGCTTCACAAGCTTGGAAACTACTATCTCGAGGTCAAGGACTTCACGGCGGCGGTGCCATTTATAGAAAGGGCCTTGAAGCTGAGGCAGCGACTTTATGGGCCAGACCATTTATTAGTAGCGGATGTGTTGAATAATCTTGGTATCAGCTTTTTATCGCTGGGTGATTTTGCCAGAGCACTTGACTTCCAGAGGGAGGCATTGCGAATTCGACAGCTGCACCTCACATTTCCGGATCGCACCCTGGCCCAGACCTACAATAATATTGGACAATGTTATCAGGATGCATATAACCTGGAAGAGGCTTTAGATGCCTATCTACTGGCATTGGCAAATTATCCCGATCAGAAAGAGCAGCCAGGAAAAGCAGATGTACTGCTTAATCTCGGTACGGTCTATTTTGAGCAATCGGATCCTGATCAGAGTATTGGTTACTATTTGAAGGCGCTCGACTTATATATTTCTGAAAGTCCTCGTTCAGAGGTCGGCATTGCCCTCTGCTATAATAATTTAGGTAATGCCTGGCTGGAGAAGAACCGGCCTGACCTGGCGGGTGAATTTTATCACAAGGCATTGCAACTGCGGCAAGGACTTCACGGAGAGGTTCATCCGGATGTAGCGGAAACCTGGTTCAACATTGCTCAGAGTGACCGGTTTTCTGAAGAACCGGCTACCGCCGTGATCAACTTTCATCAATGTATGAAAGCCCTGAGGTTTGATCCGGCTGATGAAAAGCGATTGGAGAAGGTTAATTCGTATCAGATTTTGATTTATGCTTTGTATTACCTGGCAGATGTGTATCGTCAGCAGTATTTATTAAAGCAGGATGCGGAGTATTTAATTTTAGCTCTGAAACAATTTGAGTATGCCGATGAGGTATTGGATTATTTAAGAATTCGTTACGAGGCAGTGGGATCGAAGTTAAATCTGGTTTATCTCGGTCACATTGTTTATGAGGCGGCGATGGTCATTGCCATGGAATTGCAGGCAGAAACCCGGGAGGCACGCTATTGGCATTTTGCTTTTCAATTTGCGGAAAAGAGTAAAGGCCTTCTTCTGCTCGATGCTTTGCAAAAATCAAAGGCCGATGCTTTTAGTGGTGTTCCCTCTGAAGTACTGCAAGAAATTAGCGGATTGGAAAATATGATTGGCGAACTGGAGAAAAAACGCTTTTTGTACGAAAATAAAGGGTCAACTGACGGGCCGCTTGATTCATTGGACAATCGGATATTTGAAACCAGACTTCTGTTATCGGAAAAAATCAGGCTGATCAGCCAGACATATCCGGAATACTATAATTTGAGATATGGTACTGCAATCCCTTCCGTTCCAAAAATTCAGCAGGAACTCATTGGACCGGATCAAACACTTATTGAGTATTTTTTGGGTTCTGATTTACAAATATTTGTGATAAACCAGGATCAGTTTGAAGTAATTACTGTTCAATTACCTCAGGATTTTTATATTCAACTTGACACCTTTAGTGCATCAATCAGGCAATTCTCTTCTGTAAGTACCTCAGCACTCCCCGGTAATATAAGTTCATATACGCACGCAGCGACTCAGCTCTATCGCTACCTGGTAGCTCCGGCGAGGGACTTATTACGAAAGAAGCTGATCATTGTACCAGATGACCGTTTGGGTTATGTATCTTTTGATGCACTCCTCACCCGGAAAGTGGACAGCTTGAGTTACTTTAGAAATCACCCCTACCTGATCAGAGATCACAGCATTAGTTATAATTATTCGGCCAGTTTGCTTGCCGAGATGAAAACTCCTAAATGGACAAAAGGCGGCTCCGGATATCTGGGTTTTGCTCCGGATTTCTCCGAGGATCAAATTGATGGATTGGCCGATCTCCTTTTTAATTTGGATGAAATTCAAGAGGCAAAAAAACAATGGGGTGGGAGAATTTTTGCAGGTGACCAGGCTACGAAATCAAATTTTATCGCTGAGCAATTGAAATACGGTGTTATTCACCTGGCGACTCATGGTAAAGTAAATAATGAAAGTGAGGATTTTTCCTTTTTGGCCTTTGCAAAAAATCAAAGCGATAATCCGGATGACTATTTTCTTTATCTGAGAGAAGTTTACAATCTGCCTGTTCGTGCTCAGATGGTTATTTTAAGCGCCTGTGAAACTGCTACCGGCAAATTATGGGAGGGAGAAGGGATTGCCAGTATTGCCAGAGGTTTTTCCTATGCAGGAGCAGAAAGCCTGATCGCTACCAGATGGAATATCAATGATAAGACGACGAGCCAACTGATGGGAATCTTTTTACAGAATATTCGAAAAGGTATGCTGAAGGATGATGCATTGCAAGAAGCAATGATCCGTTACATTAATTCACAGAATCACCCCAATGCACACCCGTTTTATTGGGCTTCATTCATGGCTATTGGCAATATGATCCCCGTGAATCCATCCCCTGCCACGATACCCTGGATGCTAATAATCAGTGGTTTCTTCATCATACTATTTCCCATACTGTACTATTGGAGAAAAAATAAATCGACAAAAATCCGTATCGATCCGAAAATTTAAGCCGGATTATTCATTGGGTTTTCGTAGTGAGAGGTAATAATGCAATGAAGACGGGCCTGGCCCTGATGCAAATGCCGTCAGGGTGCTCCAAGCGCTTTTTGACTCGCAGACATGGTCACCATCATGGTGAGAATCAAAAAGGGCTTATGTACCCGTATATGCAGCAGTTTTACCTCGT
>JBGTCB010000731.1:0-3385 GCA_041748995.1 Saprospiraceae bacterium
TCAGCAGGAGCAGAAAAGAGAAAATACATTTCATCAGTAGTAGTATGATTAGTCTAATAAATATATTTTTAGTCTTTGACTTACAAACCCATATTTAGACCGGGCAAATTGTTGGAAAGTAAGTTACATAATTTATTCTCATGGCCGAATGAGAGGGAATAAAATCAATTTAGGAAGAGATTAGTGACGCGATATTAGTGGTTGCATGGGATACTACAATGGACAATTAAGTGATGAATTGCAATTTATGGAATGAGTCAAACGAAATCATACAATTAAAGTGCAAATTTACAGATGACAGCACTACTGCTAATCGATATTCAATCCGGACTTGATGAGCCGGGATATTATGGAAGCGAGAGAAATAACCCGCAGGCAGAGAATAATTGCCGTCGTATCCTTGATTATTTCCGGGTGAAAAAATGGCCGGTCTTTCATGTTCAACATAGCTCTGTAAATCCTTTATCACCTCTTTTCCCCGGAAAGACCGGACACCAAATTAAAGACATTGTAAAGCCTTTAGATAGTGAACCGGTCATTCAGAAGTCTGTCAATAGTGCATTCATAGGAACAGAGTTGAACTCAAAACTTCGGGATCAGGAAATTAAACATTTAGTACTTGTTGGATTGACCACCGATCATTGTGTTTCCAGTACCGCGAGAATGGCGGCTAATCTGGGGTTTCACACTACGGTTATTTCGGACGCTACGGCAACCTTTGACAAGAAAGGATTGCAAGGGCAGACTTACAGCGCCGAGCTTATGCATTTCACTTGTCTTGCGAGTTTAGCCGGTGAATTTGCTGATATTATGGACACGGAAGGATTTTTGAGTAAAATGGAGGAGGATCAGAATGAGGACCACTGATTACATCAAGTCCTCCGATCTTTTGAGCAGAAATCAGTTGACCTGATACGAATTGACCGTATATTTGCCTGTAATAGGCGGATGTCCAAGGTTATCTCCTATCCATGGTGAACGGTCAGCGCGGCAGGTTCGCAACGGATCTGTTCCTGGGTCACCTGACAGGTAATACTAAGGCAGCTAAGGGAACTACCATGGTGTGCAACCTTATACTACCGGTAAAATGGCTGAAGTCCCACAAGTTGAGGAATCGATCAGGTGCCTGGGATGTTAAAGATCTTACTACAGGTCAATCAAGTAAATGGGTCTCCATTGAGGTTTTGAGAGGTGCCCTTTTAAAAAAAGATATTAACAGATCGTTGATAAAGATTTTCTAAAAACCTAATATAATAGATAATTATTATATAAGATTGCAAGATTATCAGAGGTGCCCATTATAAAATTTTTCACTATGGAAATCAAGACATCATCCAGACAAAATGCCTCCACAGCATCAAACGATTCAAAGACCTATACACACAAGGAGGCATTAAATGCTGCGGTAGAGTATTTCCGGGGCGATGAACTGGCAGCTTCGGTTTGGCTAAATAAATATGCTCTAAAAGATTCGCTGGGCAATATATACGAGTCTACTCCCGCACAGATGCATCGGCGGCTGGCCCGGGAGTTGGCAAGGATCGAGAATAAGTACGCCAATCCACTCACTGAAAATCAGATCTTTAACCTCCTGGACCAGTTTAAGTACCTGATACCTCAGGGCAGCCCGATGTCGGGTATTGGCAACGATTTTCAGATATCTTCCCTTTCCAATTGTTTTGTGATCGGCAATGGATTTGATTCATATGCCGGTATCATCAAAATTGATGAAGAACAGGCACAGCTGATGAAACGCCGGGGTGGGGTCGGACATGATCTGTCTCATATCCGGCCAAAAGGAAGTCCGGTCATGAATAGTGCATTGTCATCTACCGGTTTGGTTCCCTTTATGGAGCGCTATTCCAATTGTACCCGTGAGGTCGCTCAGGATGGACGGCGGGGAGCCTTGATGCTTACCGTATCCATTAAACACCCGGATGCAGAGGATTTTATCGATGCGAAAACTGAAAACAACAAGGTGACAGGTGCCAATGTTTCTGTGCGTATTGATGACGATTTTATGAAGGCCGTTGTGGATAAGAAGCCCTATCTGCAACGATTCCCCATTGACAGTGACCATCCGGCTTACAGTAAAAAAATCGATGCAGAGCAATTGTGGTATAAGATTACCTACAATGCCTGGAAATCAGCCGAACCTGGTGTCCTGTTTTGGGATACCATCATTCGCGAATCGGTTCCGGACTGCTATGCTGACCTGGGTTATCAAACGATCTCAACCAATCCATGCGGGGAGATTCCTTTATGTGCTTATGACTCCTGCCGTCTACTGGCCATCAACCTGTACAGCTTTGTTGAAGATCCATTCACTCCCAATGCGACTTTTAATCAGGATAAATTCAGCACATATGCTCAGTGGGCACATCGGTTGTTGGATGACATCCTCGATCTTGAGTTGGAAAAAATCGATAAGATCCTCGCAAAGATCGAAGGAGATCCTGAGCCTGACCATATGAAAAGCACCGAACGTGATCTATGGATGAAAATTCGAAAAACCTGTGAAGAGGGCCGGAGAACCGGATTAGGAATAACCGCAGAAGGCGATATGCTGGCAGCTCTGGGACTAAGATATGGAACCCCTGAAGCCACCGATTTTTCCGTCAGTGTACATAAGTCGCTTGCTCTTAACGTATACCGGAGCTCAGTTCAGCTGGCACGGGAAAGAGGTGCATTTCCTATTTATGATGCTCAGAGGGAGAAAAATAATCCCTTCATCCAACGCATCCGGGAAGCCGACCAGATGCTTTATGAGGAAATGGTCCGATTTGGTCGCCGTAACATTGCCATGCTAACCATAGCACCAACCGGAACGACCAGTCTGATGACCCAGACCAGTTCCGGTATTGAACCGGTGTTCCTTATCAGTTACAAACGTCGTCGCAAGGTCAATCCGAATGATAAGGATGTTCGGGTGAGTTTTATTGATGATGTTGGTGATGCCTGGGAGGAATATTACGTCTTTCATCACCGGTTTAAAGAATGGTTGTCCGTTAATGGTTATGATCTGGATAAAGTGATGAATCTGGATGAACCCGCTCTTTTTGAAATCATTAAAACTTCACCCTATTTTAAATCAACAGCCAACGACATTGACTGGGTAGAAAAGGTGAAAATGCAGGGAGAAATTCAGAAATGGGTAGATCATTCAATCAGTGTCACAGTTAACATCCCCAATGAATCATCCGTCGAACTGGTCCGGGAGATTTATCAGACTGCATGGGAGGTCGGTTGTAAAGGTTGCACAATTTACCGTGACGGATCAAGAACAGGTGTACTGGTATCCAGTGACAAGGATAAAAAACAGGAATTGAACGGAACCGTGTTCGAATTAAAGGATTCGGCACCACCTAAGAGACCCAGGAAACTA
>JBGTCB010000732.1:0-2546 GCA_041748995.1 Saprospiraceae bacterium
GAAAAGTATTGTTGGCATCGATAGTTATGATGGTTCCAACCGGATTTTCCGGTATCGCACCCCGGGGGTCATACATATCAGACCGGGAGATGTCAATCAGGGTATGAATACCTCCAATTTCATACGTCTGTATAGTCTGGTTGATACCATTCAGATCGGTACCTGTTCCCACTGATTTCCCATTAAAAAAATGGTTAGGGAGGTCGTGTCCCTTGCATATACTTTCATACTCCTGAAGAATAGTACCGTCAACGGCATCAACAAAAAACTCATATCGACTGGCTAGATTGGGATGGAGACTTAGGTGCCAGGCTTTTTTGAAGTGACCCTCGTGCAGATACCACACCAGTTCTTTGACATCATCTTCCAGATACAATTGAAGCTCCTTCTTTCTTTGAAGGTCGTAAACCTTTAAACCTTTGCCTGCCAAAACTGCCAATGTTTGCTGTTCAACCTGATTTTGATCCAATTGGACTTTAGTTTCGGTGAGAAAAATCTGGTCCTGAATTCTGCCCATCAACTGAAAATCAGCCCCTCGTACATGCAGGGTTAGCTCATTACCCCAAACTGGGATATCCTCAAAAAACTGCTGATACTTAAAATGCTCAACATCCTTTTCTTTCAGAGATGCATGTTCCCTGAATTCGAATGTCGGATCTACGCCAACCCGAACCATTGAGTGGCGGATGAACAATGATCTTTGCTCCGGTTTATTCAGATCCCGGGCTGCAGAATGTAGGCCGATTTTCCCTTCGGTCCAGATACTACCTTGATCATCTCTGTGTTTGATCTGCAATTTGACATCCTTTTCCAGGGTTAGTACAGCTCCAGGGAACGATCGATAAGAAACGTTACCTTTTAGAGGCCTCTGGACATGAGTGGATTTGAAATGACTCAGATCAATGGGTTCAATCTGGACAGAAGACATATCTATCTTCCCTCTCTGTTCTTTCAAAGTCCGCTGAGCATTTATGGTCGTGCAGAATGTGAGGAACAAGAACAAAAAGTAGTACTTTGCTGGCATATTTATTGATTTATTCAAGTGACTGTTTTAAAATTTGATAAAGACTAACACTTACAGGAGAAACCTCGTCGCTTATTGACCCCCAGACGATACGGTTTTCCTGACCATTTAGTTTTATTTCTAAAAATTTGTAGACGTTCCCAGGTTTCTGATAGCGATAGTTTATCAGATCCAGTTTTTCAATGGTGTTAATGGCCTGGGATACCAGTTTTCGGTCAATTGATGGCAATCTCTGAGATACGGTATCGAAACCATTCTGAACAAAGACCTCACCGGAAACCGTAAAGAAATAACGGGTTTCGATACCTGTTATCCCTCCCCCATTACCGATTGCTACAAAATTTTGTTGAGCAGACTCTGGATTAAAGGGAATGGATTTACAACAGAAGAGCACCAGGATGATCAGAAAAAATGATCTTCGTAAGTGTGGTGAATATTTACGCATTGGGTAATATTTAAGCAAAACTAGCTGAAATAACCATCCAGAAGTCTTTTCTACGAAATAATAATAATCAACTAGTGAAAGAAGACGTGGGCTCAATTCTGCTTATGAAGGTTGACAGTGAATTTGCTATTTTAACTCAAGCCATTCCAGCTCCAGACCTTCGTTAAACATTTTCATTACAACGACAGCTTTCACATCCCCACTGAAGCCTTTCTTAATAGCCTTTGTTACCTGTTGCATTACGGATTCAAACTCTCCGGTCACCTGGGTACTCAGACTGTTGGTCCTGATTTGTAAGAGAGGATCACCTCGCAAACCATTTATAAATTCAAGTATCTGATTACCAAAGGATTGTTGCAACGGATAGAAACTTATTTCAACAGTTATTTGCATGGATGTGGATAAATTTTCTTAGACAAGTATAAGAAAAGCTAGGATAACCCGTTTGTACACAATATATTTGTTAAATCTTTAATTGGTGATTTTTTATATATGTTTCCACCAAAATATAAACCTTTTTATTAAAAAAAGCGTTAACCTTTAAACAATTGACTATCTATCTCTTAGATGAGATTTTAGATAAAAGATGTAGTTTTCTTATTTTGAGACCTTAGTCGAATAGCCCGGATTTGAAATGTCAGATCGCGGGCTTTTTTTTGGCAAAATGGTTAGATTTTAACCTTTCAATGCCGTCTCGCGCAATCTTTGAAGAAAAGGAGATGCAAAGATGAATTCTCGTAGCGTTTCGCTGGGGCTTTCCAGAACTTCATCCTTGGTGCCTGCCCAGGCCAGTTCACCCATGTATAATAGATTAATACGGTCACCTATTTCCATGACCGAGTTCATATCGTGGGTATTGATAATGGTTGTGATTTTATTCTCTTCCGTGATACCTTCGATCAACTTGTCTATCAATATGGCTGTCTTAGGGTCAAGACCACTATTTGGTTCGTCACAGAAGAGATATTTTGGATTTAACACAATAGACCGGGCAATACCTACCCTCTTCTGCATACCACCACTGATCTCTGAAGGAAACTTCTTGTTATTCCCTGTCAGGTTAACTCTCTCCAGACA
>JBGTCB010000733.1:0-2277 GCA_041748995.1 Saprospiraceae bacterium
GAAGATTACAAAAATATTAGAATATTATATTCTTTTTTTAGCGCTGTTCAAGATGTTTTCGTGGATGCAAATGGAGTGTCGTGCTGGAATCTAACAGATAATGAAATTACAAATGTTTTACAAACCAATGTTGGATATCAGGCATTAATAAAGGTTCTAATGCATGTACTACCGAATGTGTATGAAGATATGAGAGACAAAAAAGAAATTTATATATCTATGTTAAAACCTGCTAGTAATCTTGATATTATGGATAGCGGATTAGAAAAAAGATATCCTTTCACGAGTGCCACAATTTCTGTTTTGTACGGCGACATTATTTCAAGGCTAGATCTCAAAGGATCTTAAATATTCAACTATGTTTGATAATTGATTCTGAGCTTCTATTAACTCATTCCGGTTATTAAATCTTCCTAAACTTAACCTTAAACTAGAGTATGCCTCTTGTTCACTTAATCCCATTGAGGTCAAAACATGTGAAGGTTTTACTTTGGCAGTGTTGCACGCTGAACCATTGGAAACGGCCGTATGTTCTAACCTGGAAATGATTGCATCTGCATCAGCACCTTTGAAACAGATATTCGAAACATTATAGAGTCTTTGACTAGGATGCCCATTTAGAATGGTGTTTGGCATTTTTAGGAAAGCTTGCTCTACATGGTTTCGAAGAGTTCCAATCCGCTCTTTGTCCTTATCCATTTCTTGAAGTGCTATTCTGGCTGCCTCTCCTATTCCAACAATGCCGGGAACATTTAAGGTGCCACTGCGAACTCCATGCTCATGTCCGCCTCCATGTATAAGAGCTTCCAATTTTACTTTAAATGGACGTTTGCCCTTTAAGTACAAACCACCGACACCTTTAGGTCCATAGAATTTATGGCCAGAAAAGGCCATAATATCAATACCACTTTCTTTCACCTTTACAGGAAACTTTCCTATTGCCTGTGTCGCATCCGTCATGAAAAACGCACCTTTTTGGTGAGCTATTTCGGCGATTTCTTTAATTGGCTGAATAACTCCCGTTTCATTATTTACTAACATGACCGAAACCAGAACTGTATCTTCTCTAATCGCAGAATTAACCTCATTCAAATCCACCAACCCATATTGGTCAACAGGCAGATAGGTTACTTCTATTCCTTTTGATTCCAGAAATTTACAAGTGTCAAGTACCGCAGGATGCTCCGTCGATACTGTAACAATGTGCCTGCCCTTGCCTTTATTTTGTTCAACAAGTCCTTTAATTGCTAAGTTGATTGACTCAGTTGCACCTGATGTAAATATCACCTCGCCAGGGTCAGATCCTATGAGTTCAGCAATTTCATCTCTTGCAGACCTCACAGCCTTATTAGCTTCAACACCCGCCCTATGATTGCTCGATGCATTGGCAAATTGATTTGTCAAAAAGGGCATCATTGCCTCTAACACTTTTGGATCGAGAGGAGTGGTTGCATTATTGTCCAAATAAATGATCTCGTCCATTCTTACATTTTTCATAATAACCCTGGCCCTACTTCTGACCTAATTTTAGTTTTGATCAAAACTATGCCTAAAGATAAACGTTTCCTAATTTACAAGAGCTTCGACATGGCAAGGGAGGTCAGAAAACAAAAAACCAGCAAAATCTGCCGCCTTCGTTGTTTGGGAGCGAGAAACCAAGGAAGGGAATGTCTTATTTGTTGTAGAATTGTTGTAGTAAAAGAAAAAGCCTTTCAAGATTTTCTCTTGAAAGGCCTTTATTTTCTGGTGGTGCGGGGCGGAATCGAACCGTCGACACAAGGATTTTCAGTCCTTTGCTCTACCAACTGAGCTACCGCACCGAAATAACGTTCCCAAAGTGAAGTAATTTACTTCCGGGCGCGCCCCATAGTGACACAGTCTACTTTGGGGAGTGCAAAAGTAACGCTTTTCTCCTCTTTCCAAAATAATTTTTCATTTCCCCTTAAGGTTTAAGGGAGACTTTGCATATGCTGAAATACACCTCCGCTCCTCTTTTGGCGAAAGAGCTGTATTATGCGTCGTCGCGGGTGCTACGGATGAGGCTCAGTCCTGAGATAAAAAAAATGAGCCCCAGTATCCCGTAACTCAATAGGAATTTGATTTCCCGCCCCTCGTTATTGCTTCCTGCGAATAGTACAGCGGCATAAATGAGCCCTCCTATTCCAAGCACGGTAAGCACTGCTCCAAAAATTCGTTTCAGGTTCATGAGAGTACCCTACCAATACTAGTGCCATTAACTGTGCATTTTTAAGAATTCTCCCAATCCCCTACATTTGC
>JBGTCB010000734.1:0-3229 GCA_041748995.1 Saprospiraceae bacterium
ATGTCCACCCATGCTCTGGTGCAGAAACCTCAACGATATTATCATGTTTCACCGGGAGTTTGATCTGGTGTTGAAACCGCTGAGAAATTATGGGGGTAAAGGCATTCTGAAGGTGGAGAAGAATCGAATCATAAATCACGAAGGTTATGAGTGGGATTTGGATCAGGGAGAAGATGTCCTTGGGGATCTTCAGGACCAGGGATATCTGGCAATGAAATATTTGAAGAATGTGCATCTGGGAGATAAGCGAATTGTAGTGGTCAATGGTAGGATAGCCGGTGCCTCTCTCCGGATGCCGGCCCCAGGTTCCTGGATTTGTAACGTAAGTCAGGGAGGTAGTGCAGAAGCCTCTTATGCGGATAATCTCGAGCAACACATGGCAGTAAGGATACATGAGATTGTCGCTCCGTTAGGAATTGGTATCTTTGGCATGGATACATTGGTTGATGATGGAGGAAAACGGGTTCTTTCCGAAATAAACACATTAAGTGTTGGTGGAGTTGGTCCCATGGAAATTCAACACAAATTACCCGTTACCGAGTTTGTCGCCGATGAACTCCTTAAATATTACGAACAGACACTAAATGATTTTGGTTAAAGACAAGCCTATTTCTATTGTCAAAAGTCTGGATCTCGACTCCGTACCTCCGGGTACACAAAAAAGATTTGGTATACACCTGATATCGGACGGTCTCGGCATGCCGGTTTATGTGCCAGTCATCGTTTCCAGAGGTGAGGAGGATGGTCCGGTAATGGCAATTACTGCCGCAGTCCATGGTAATGAACTGAATGGAATCCCGGTTGTGCAACGGGTATTTCGTGAGATTGAAAAAGAACGGCTCAGGGGTACCATGATAGGGATTCCCGTGGTCAATGTACCTGGTTTGCAATTAATGCAGCGGAAGTTTAATGATGATGAAGATCTTAACCGGATAATGCCGGGTAAACCGGTAGGTAACAACAGTGAAATATATGCTAACCGTCTGCTAAATCGGATTTTACAGGACACGGACTATCTTCTTGATTTGCACACGGCCAGTTTTGGAAGAGTTAATTCCTACTATATACGCGCCAACCTTCTTGACCCGGAAAATGAAAAACTGGCGAAATTGCAAAACGCTCAGATTATTTTGAACAGCCTGGCACCGGAAAGCACACTCAGAGGTCATTTCAAGACCAGGAATGCTAAAGCCATTACCCTGGAAGTGGGTGATCCCAATCGTTTTCAAAAGGGCCACATTCGTTCCGGGCTGGTAGGTATCTTTAATACTCTAATTTATTTGGGTATGATAGAAGGACAGATTGAACTTCCGGAAAAGGAGCCCTACATCTGCTATGAATCGTTTTGGCAATTTACCGATGAAGGTGGTTTTTTGGAGGTGCATACCCAGGTGGCTGAAATCGTTAAGAAGGGACAGGTTGTTGCTACTCTGCGAAATATTTTTGGTGATGTCCTGAAAGAATACACCGCCTCCCGGGATGGTGTGGTTATTGGAAAAAACAGTCATCCGGTGGCGCAAACCGGCAGCCGGATTATTCACCTGGGGCTTATGGATTAAACAGCTCTGTTTTCTATGAAGATGTATGATTTAGTCGTTTAGTGAATTAATGCCTTGTTTTTTAAGGCGTTCGAGATGTTCTTTCATTGTTTTAACTTGCTCTGGTGGGTGTCCTTGCCAAGTCGTAACTTCTCCGACAACTTTAAACGGATTATTCATTGGGTTTTCGTAGTGAGAGGTAAAAATGTAATAAAGACGGGTGCTCCAAGCGCTTTTTGACTCGAGACATGGTCACCATCATGGTGAGAATCAAAAAGGGCTTATGTGCCCGTATTTGCAGCAGTTTTACCTCGTAACAGATAATCCAATGAATAATCCGGGTTTAAACGGATGTGTTGAACGATAAGATTTTGTGGGATTACCTGGTAATTTTTTATCTGTCAAATCAGGGTCATCTTCAATTGCTACCTTTGGCTCTACCAAATAAAGGGCACCTCTATTAAACCTCGTTCATGGTAAAAACAATTTTCCTGAAAATTTATTTAATAATATGCTGCGCCATACTTCGTTGATCGTCAGTCAGATAGCTACGGCTATCCTCCTTCCTCCAGCCTTGTATAGTGTTGCGATTCGCAAATAAGTATAGTATCTAACTTGTTCTTTTGCACCAATACTTCATCACCAGAGACCTTACGTAGCTTCGGCTATGTGCGGTTCTGCTTCTTTGTCTTGGCACAAAATAACTGCGTTTTATACTAAACTTATTTACAATTCACAACACGGGCCTGCATCTTATTAAATTTTTACTCATTCAGAGGTAAATAGAGTTACCCTAAATTCTTTCTCGTCCTTCAGCAAATGCAAGTTCAGCACCGCAGATAGCAGCGTCTAATGTCGCAGTCAGAAAAATGTATTTTGCACTTTTTTTTTGTCCATAGTTCGAATTGTAGCCAACTTCAATTAGGTCACCAACTTTTAAATCAGCCCTTGTCCCGTGCAAATAAGTTTGAGCGAAAGGTGTCGCACCTTGTCCGCTTGCTTTTTGTTCGTTATTGTTTTGTTCCATTGTCATACGGGATATGACCCCGATCAATGAAAATTGTGAGACTCATCATAATTTTAAAGGCTAAATATCCTAATATTGCAGGAAAAGTGAGATATGCTCGGTGAATTGACCGGACCTCAGATAAATACCCTGTTGGCAAATAATGTATTAGGACGTATCGGATGCCATGATATGGGGCAAACCTATGTTGTGCCGATCACCTATGTATTTGACGATGATTCCATTATTGGCCATTCAGCACCCGGAAAAAAAATTGACATGATGCGTAGCAATCCGCGGGTTTGTTTCCAGGTTGATCAGATGGAGGACATGGGGAATTGGCAAAGTGTGATTGCCTGGGGTCTTTTCGAAGAGCTGAAAGGTGATGAAGCTCTCCGGGCAATAACGCTGTTTGTAAAAAAATTATCTCCCTATCTAACCAGTGAGACCAGCCGGCCTACGCATGGTTTTAATCTGGAAAAATTCGATCCGCAAGAAATGAAATCCATCATCTTTAGAATACGGATTGGTAAAAAAACCGGTCGATTTGAAAAAAGGAATTAACCGGTTTTAGGGAGTTTCACCAGCCTCCTAAACCACTTAACCACTTCAATCCAGAAAACCGCTACTGTTGCCATCAACAGGCATATCATAATCAATTGAAAATTTATATTTTCAAACTCGA
>JBGTCB010000735.1:0-15993 GCA_041748995.1 Saprospiraceae bacterium
TACCCTGATTAAATCCGAGTCTATCCGCGGTTTTAGGACCTCCCGGGAGGTGATGATCAAATATTATAAATACCGGGTAGCTCCTGGTTATTATCATGGTTGTGTTGATGTTGAAATTCAATAAGTTATGGCAAATTTAGCAATTGACTCGATTAAGAAAAGAGGCTATGATGCCATCGTCATTGGTTCCGGTGCCAGTGGAGGCTGGGCTGCGAAAGAACTCTGTGACCACGGACTGAAGACCCTTGTCCTTGAAAGAGGTCGTAACGTAGAACACATAAAAGACTACCCTACCGCAAGCAAAGCTCCGTGGGAATTTGAGTTTCGGGGCACGGTACCACTGGACAAAAGAGTTGGAACCGGTTCTTCCCGGTTTCTCAACGAAGCTACTTTGCATTGGAGGGTGGCAGATGACGAACAACCTTTTATTGAGGAGAAGCCATTTCGCTGGTTCCGGGGCTATCATATGGGGGGTAAATCACTGCTTTGGGCAAGACAGACCCAACGGTGGAGTGATTTTGACTTTGAAGGTCCCGTGAGGGATGGTTTTGCGATTGACTGGCCTATCCGGTATAAAGACCTGGAACCCTGGTATGCGCATGTTGAAAAATTCGCCGGTATTGCCGGGGCAAACGATGGTTTACCTGAATTGCCGGACAGTATTGTTCAGCCGGGTTTTGAGATCAATTGCGTGGAACAACATTTTCAACAGAAAGTCAAAGAACACTATTCAGACCGACACGTGATTAAAGCCCGTTGTGCTCATATTACCGACCCGCAGCCCATTCATTTGGAACAGGGAAGGGCCAAGTGTGTTAATCAGGCTATGTGCAACCGTGGTTGCATATATGGAGGTTATTTTAGTAGCAACGCTTCCACGCTCCCATGGGCCATGAAATCAGGCAACCTGACCATCAGGCCTCACTCTGTGGTGCACTCGATTATTTATAAAAAAGGAAAAAAGAAGGCGGTTGGTGTCAGAGTGGTGGATGGATTGACCAATGAAATGATTAATTATTACGCCAGAGTGATCTTTGTGAATGCTTCGGCTCTTAACAGTAATGCCATCTTGCTGAACTCAACATCATCGCGTTTTCCTAATGGATTGGGTAACGATAGTGGAGTACTGGGTAAATATGTTTCATGGCATAATTACCGGGGCAAAGCGAATGCAACCCATGAAGGCTTCCTCGATAAAATGACCAGTGGAAGGAGTCCTAGTCACAGCTACATTCCCCGCTTTCGAAATGTGAAAAAACAAGAAATGGATTTTCTCAGGGGATATGCCATTGGAATCGGAGGAGGTAGAGGCATGGATACAGATACAGCCATGATCGGTGCTCCATTAACTCAGAATCTGTTAAATCCGCAACTGGGTCCCTGGAGAATCAGTAGCTGGATGATGGGAGAGGTGGTGCCAATCGAAGAAAATCACGTCCGGTTGAGTCCGGATAAAGTGGACAAGTACGGAATTCCCCAGTTGATTGTCTCCTGCGACTGGACAGAGAATGACAATAAAATGGTCGAAGATTATATCGAGCAGTCGAAGGAAATGTTTGAAAAGGCAGGTTTTGTGGATATCGAAGCCAGAGATACCCACTCACCTCCCGGATCGGATATTCATGAGATGGGTGGCGTAAGGATGGGTCACGATCCGAAAACATCCATGCTAAACAATTTCAATCAACTGCATGCTTGTAAAAATGTCTTTGTGACCGATGGGGCCTGCATGACTTCGACGGGTACCCAAAATCCTACATTGACTTTTATGGCCATCACTGCCAGGGCAGCCAACTATGCGGTGGAGGAACTGAAGAAGGGTAATTTATAAGTTCGTCGACCAGTATTCATAAAGGCAACTTTTAGCGGTTCGTATTTTTGAGTACAGTGACTGCACTTCCAGCATTAAATTGCCATCGCATTAATTGATTGACCATATCCGGGACACTGAGATGCGAGGTAGAGGCTCCGAGCACTAAATCAATATCACCATCACCATCCAGGTCGCCTGAGTCCATGACCAAATAACTGTTTTCAGCGGCCCCGGCAAATGAGAAGGTCTCAAATTGATTTCCGCCTATATTTTCCAGGTAAAGAAACCCTTCTTCGGCAAAACCGGCTTTTGAAGCAAAAAATCCGATGGAAGCCAGGTCATAATCGCCATCCTGATCGAAGTCAACGACACAAGTCTTATAAGTTCCTTGTTGGGGATAGAACCATTTTTCCTCAAACTGAAAATTTCCTGAATTCCTAAAATACCTTATTCCATGAAATGGTTTGGCCGGACTGCCAAAATCACCACTATCTCCATTGGAGTAAATGATGTCTTCCAGACCATCCCGGTCAAAATCAATAAGTTCAAAATGCACGGATCCGAAATAGGGTGGAAAATTGAGTATTTTTCGGGTTTCAAATATGCCCTGGCCTTTGTTTACGAATAAATAGACCCCTTCATCATCTTGTGATACCAATGCGTAAATATCCGGTAATTGATCATTATTAGCATCACGGAGTACGGTCGAAAGTACCCCGGGCTTATTATAGATTATTTTTTTCTGATAAGCTCCCAACGAATCCTGAATATATACATACAACCCACCCAAAAATTTACCAAATTCTGCACTGATGATATCCTCCCTTCCGTCATGGTTTAGATCACCCATATTGATGTGCACCGGTCTTTCTAAATAGCTTAATAGAGTTGAAATCGGAGAGTTGAATCCCGATGATAAATCACCATGTGCGTTTAGAATTGATCCGGCTGGTGTATCATCTGCTACAAAAGGACCCATACAAGCCAGATAAGTACCATCGCGACCACTCGCAACCGCAGCAAGTGCTGATGGAAGAGTGGTTTGATAGATTTCATTTCCGGAGAGATCGATGATTTTTAATACATTGGAATCGTTGGGATAGTAATAGCCAGCGGCAATTTTTTGATCTCGTAGAATTTTTATAAATGTAGGTCCATGCAATTCTGCCATTATTG
Source organism: Saprospiraceae bacterium (assembly GCA_041748995.1). GTDB lineage: Bacteria > Bacteroidota > Bacteroidia > Chitinophagales > Saprospiraceae > JABDMH01. Next base: position 2,990 of record JBGTCB010000735.1, read on the forward strand.
GGAGAGGATAAATCCCGAACTGCTTTTGATCCAGGTTAATAGGTGGACGATATCCCTGATCTAAAGTATCCGGAGCATTCTCTAAATAATATAGTACCAGTTTTTGCCATGCTTCATTGGAAATGACCGGTTCAGAAGGAAAAATGCCGGCTGAGTCTAATCGGTGGATTGCCAGCGGTGTATCTCCATAAAACGGATCACCATCTGCCTTGAAACCTAAGAACGCCGACATTCTTAATAATACCGTCTTCCAATATTCTCTCGGCAACTTATCAGGACTCACCCATGCATGACAACTGGTGCAAAATCTTTTTGCCATTTCAAATCCTTCCAGGTGTGTATCGGCCGGTTCGGATTTCGAAGTTAATTTTTCGACTTCTGATTCTTCCCCTGATTTACTACCACATCCCGACAGGAGGAGGTGAATTGCTAACACCACGATAAGAACACCAAAATCACTTCTTAGGTTAATTAGCAAATGGTTCTTTATTTCAACTTATTTCAAATGACTTTCAAAAATATTGATAAAAATTATTTCTCCGGCTTCTCAGATAATCCCCTAGTAGATGGACACATTAGTTATGTTGAGAAATTTTAGTAAGATTTTTGATGGGATTCAAGGCGCCAAACGCAAGCATAGCCTTAGCTATGACGAGGCTTGGCAACGCAGAAGATCACAAAAAGATATTAAAATTACCAACAATAATTGATGTGTTTGTCTACTAGTTGTAAGAACTCATTAAAACTGTTAGATTTAATCCCAACCAAATATTTGAACAAGTTTTGGGTTCACTGTAACATGAGTCTGGGGAATTGGCCGGTAATAATATTTCGGTTCCATAAATACGCCTCTTTCCGCCACTGTTTGCACCGTACCGCTATTTCCATCCTTCAGATAAACACTGGCATCAGATCCCTGGTGTCCTGCCCGGTAATAAATTAAATCAACTCCCAATGCATTTTGCTCTTTATCACCAGCTCCCGGAATGGTTTCTGCGGCATCGATCAGGATAATATCCTCGTTACCGTCTCCGGTAAGATCATATTTACCCAAACCAGGAAAATAGAGACCTTCTGGTTCAGCTTCAAGAAGTTTACCTGCATTCCACCTCATCAAATCGTCAAATCGATGACCTTCCAGAGCAAGTTCAACCCGTCTCTCCCGGCGAATTTCCAGTAGAGCAGGATTGCTGACAAGTTGATACCTGGCTTGTTGCACCGGATCGATTTCGGGATTCAACATCATAGCAGGCATCCCCGCCCGGTCTCGCAGTAGGTTTATGGTGATATCCAGGTCATCCTGGGTAAGCTGGTTTAACTCCGCTCTGGCTTCTGCGTAAATGAGCAGGGTTTCTGCATAGCGTAACACCGGATAATCGACTTCTCTGACCACCAATGGATCATCGCTGTTGACCATTCCTTTACGCTGATGGTATCCGGAGAAGTTTTTCGTGAGTCTCTGGACATATATTCCATTCCCGGTGGTATATGTATCTACCCGGTCCAGAACAAAACCAGGTGCTGCGTAGGTTTGCGAAAGTCTGGGATCCCGGTTTTCAAATTCTTCCACAAAAAGTTTAGTCTGGTATTCCGCTTGATTTGAATAAAAAGTACCATCCCTCATCAAATAGGCCTGCAGGAGATCTTTGCTTGGAGAAACTTCATAATCTCCCCAGATAGTAGCGGATGACCCGCTATTTTTCAAATCATTGATGGAGATGTTGGCTAAAATGACTTCCGGATTATTGCTCAGATCAGGATGGGTGAATATACTGGCATAGTCCCCCTCCGGATTGCCGGTATTGTAAATACCGAACTCACCGCTGTCCATGATGGCTTTTGCCATATCCCGTGCCAATTGAAGGTATTGATCGGCGGTCGACTGCAGATTCAGTTCATCGTGATATTTACGATACGTACCTTCATGCAGCGCATGTCGGGCCATATAAGCCATGACCACCCATTTATTGACTGCCCCTGAAGGCTGGTTAGCAAAGATATGTTCAGCTGCAAAAGCATAGTCCTCAAAGATTCGTTCAACAACCATAGATCGAGGATCTGTTTCTTTAAAGAGAGCGTCACTATTATCAGTTTCGATGACAAAATCGTAGTAAGGTACATTTGAATAGCGCTTGACTTTATCCATGTAAAATCGGGCCCGGAAAAACCGGGCGAGTCCTTCGAAGTGATTCAGGGTCTCCTGAGTAACAGCTGCTTTCGAAAAATTATCCAGAAAAAAATTGATACTACGAAGGTCCCCCCAGTTCCAACCTCCGGTAATGGTTGCAGATGAAGGACTGGTAGTCATTATGGTTTTTATTTCCAGGTTGCCGGTTGTTGCTGCATTGTCTGTTGCCAAGTCGGCGATAAACATCTCCCAGCCAGGAAAATTATAAAGGTTATTTATATAGAGTGAAAGATCTGCTTCACTGTTGAAGAAGTTTTCTTTGCCAATGGAAGTCTCAGGGTTTCTGTCCAGGAAATCGTCATTGCACGAAGAAATTATAAGTAACAAAACCGGTAATATCGATAAGGTGATATTTTTCATCTTTTTGAAATTTGCAATTTTTGAAAGATTGTTTTTTATTTAAAAATCCAGATTAATGCCTAGAGAATAACGGCGTTGAAATGGATAGGCAAAACCTGATCCGGTACCACGTCCGGTACTCGATGTCGGATCAAGCTTATCATCAACTGAAGTGATTGCCTCGGGATCGAAGTATTCTTTGACCCCTGACCATTCCGTCAGATTCTCACCACTAACATAAATTCTCAGTCCGGAAATGTTTGCTTTCTCTAACAGGTTTTGCGGAAGCCGATATCCAAGAGTGAGGTTTTTTAACCGGAGGAAGGATCCGTTCAACAAATAGCCCGTTTGCGGAACTGCTAATCCTCTGGATTGGTCAATACGTTCACCAAGATTTCGGTCAGCTAGCCAGGCCTGCAAAATCGGATACCGGGGATTCTCGGTATTAGCACTTGCCAGGCCTGAGGCTATGTATGATTGCGAGTGTTTGGCTATCTGTACCTGACTGTCATCGGCAGGTCGATAGAAATCCGTTAAATGACTATAGCCTCCGGCATAAGGTTGTTGATAGAAGCCCCAGAAAAGGTAGTCCTGAGGATAATAGTCTCTTTTGCCGACCCCTTGCAGGAAGACTGAGAGGTCAAATCCACTCCATTCGGCACCTAAATTTACACCAAACCGATATCGGGGCATTATATTTCCGATGACTGAGAGATCTTTAGGATCCTCAGTTGTAAGTCCCTTTTCAACTGCCCCATTTCCATCAAGATCCACATATTTTGGCCATCCGGGTACAATGTTTAGCGCCCCCCAGGGTATGAGGCTTGTTTGATCAAGGGCAGATATTTCTTCTTCCGATTGGAACAAACCGTCACTGGTAAGACCCCAAATTTCACCTAACTCCATTCCTTCATAAAATTGATTCAGATTTCCATTAGGATTGTCAAATTTGGTTATTTGCGTTCGACTATCCGAAAGCACGATACGGGTGTCAAAGTGAAGCGGCTTGCCGGCCAATGCGAATCTTTTACGAAAATCAAGTGATAGCTCCCAGCCTTTAGTGGTCAGATCTGCGGCATTTTCTGACGGTTCTCTTGCTCCCAATACATCAGGTAGATCTCTACCCTGAGTTAACATCCCAATCGTATTTCTTTTATAAATATCGAAGCTGAGCAAAAGTCGATCCTGTAGAAAACCAAGATCAATTCCGCCATTCAGAGTGGATACATTTTCCCAACTATAATTGGCAGATACTAATGGGGGAGCGACTATTCTTTCCGGTAATTTTCCATCAATGATGTACCTGCCTGTTTGGGCTTCCAGATTAGGAATATAACCATACTCGGACACAGATTGATTTCCGAGGGACCCATAGGAAGCTCTCAATTTCAGCTGACTGATAATTGCTGAGTTGATTAAAAATGCTTCCCGGTCCAATCGCCAGGCCACAGATGCTGAAGGAAAGAAACCCCAGCGTTCATTTTTTGGAAATCGTGACGACCCATCGTATCGACCATTTAATTCAATGATATAGCGATCAGCTAATATATAGTTTAGCCGGTAAAAAGCTCCCCTTATCGCCCAATCTGCAATGTACTCATCAACGGTTGGGTCGCCGGTTGCCAGGGCAATGGTTGGCAGGGAAGATGAAATAATACCGATCCTGTGAGCACTAAAATATTCTGACCGGAAATATTCCTGATTAAATCCCGCTATCGCTGTCAGTTGATGACTAAGGCCAAATCTTCTGGAGAAAGTACCATAGACATTGAAGACATCATAGACATCGTTGGTTGAGCTTCGGGTGGCTTCATTGCTTCCCTCTTCCCTGAAATTATCCGGACCAAATCCGAGGACATATTTTTTATAATCCTTCGAAAAATTACTATTACCTCGCCGGGTAGTAAAATCGGCATTGAGGAACAGTACATCTTTGATTAGTTTTAATTCACCAGTCAAAGTGGTTTGAAAACTGCTGTATCTATCCTGCATGGTTCCACCGTCGCTCAGTTGAGCAGCCTCCCGGCCGACTTCGGTGGCAGCCCAGGAACCATCGGGATTTTGCATAAAGTCGGTGGGTTCAAAATTGTAGAGGGTGAAAATATCCAGGTAAGAGGGATGCGTGCGATCTGTCATGGTGATATACGTATTATTGCCAATGGACAATCGGTCACTTAGCTGGAAATTGACTTTGCTTCTTAATGTATACCGGTCAAAATAGTCGTCAGCAATATCAAGTGCTCCATTCGTGTTGTTGTAGGATCCTGAAAAATAATATTGAGCATGCTTGTTTCTGCCCGACAGAGCCAATTGATGTTGTTGAGATTGGGTACTGACCAGGAATTGTTCTGTCCAATCCTGATTACCCATGTATGCCCAACGGCTGGGATCAGTTGGATCCATCATGACACCTTCTACTGAAGGATTTTCCGATCGTTGTTTAGCCCAGGCATATTGTTCATCTGTAAAATTGAAGTTATCCCAGGGTGTATTGTCTGTAGAGGTTTCCTTCAGACGGAGGTATATATATGGATCGGTTATTTTGTCACCAATGATGGTGGGATTACTTATGCTGAAGTTGTTGGTATAATTTACATGCAGGCCCTCACCAGAACCAGATTTTGTCGTAATAATAATTACGCCAAATGCGGCCCTTGCTCCATAGATTGCTGCGGAAGAAGCATCTTTCAGAACAGAAATGCTTTCGACGTCCTGAGGGGCTAAGCGGTTTAATTCGATTTCATCAGAAGGTACCCCATCGATTAAAATCAATGGAGATCCTCCATTGACCGAGGTAAAACCCCGGATATTTATCTTTGCCGGTTCTCCCGGAGTGCCACTATTAAAATCAATGTTAAGATTGGGCGAAACTCCCTGCAGTCCCTGAGCCAGGTTGTTGATCGGCCTGCTCTCTAACTGGTCTACTGTCACATTGTCAACTGCTCCCGAGAGATTAGCTTTCTTCTGGACACCATAACCGGTTACTAAAACCTGATCCAGAATAGCAATGTCTGTAGCGAGAATTACATCAATCGTCGCTTGATTACCTATCACCACTTCCTGCGTGGTGTATCCGGTAAAAGTATACACCAAGGTTGTTTGTCCTGACGGCACGTTGATTTCGTAAGTTCCATCAAAATCGGAGGTTGTGCCATTTGCAGTGTTCTTGATCAACACCGTAGCACCAACCAAAGGACTATTATCATCCGAAGATAGAATGGTGCCTCTGATGGTAAGCTGGGCTATTAGTGTAAGATTCAGGCAGAAAATCAAGGTAAATACCCCGCCAATACGTAAAACCATTTGAAGTAATATTCTTTCAGATGGGGAAGAAATCGGAATAGCATTTTTCATAGTAGGGAGATTCTAAGGTTTCGTAATTAAAATACTCAATAATATGTCATTTTGGAAACTCCAGCTGAACACTTTACACACAGACTGAAGATGCCATTGAACACTCAAATTTCAGTGGTTAGTTATTTGCAGGGTTGAAGCTAAGAGTAACCGCTTCTCATAGGCTTACTTGTATGCATATTTATAGAAGATTTATCTCAGGTGATTAATATTTAGATTATGATTAATATTCACTTAATACCTCCTTAAAACACCGGACAGGGATGTTTTTAAGGATCTGAGTTCTTTCGATATATTGGTTGGGTTGTTCCGTGCATTTGCCGGGAAGAATTAATTAATCCATAAAGAGGATGTCGGTTCAGATTGAACAACATCATACCTGATCTATAGGAGTTGACGTGTCCTGTGAATCTTTTCTCATGGTTTTCCGGGATTTTTAACTATCACTTAAAACAGTGAAGTATCCTCCCGGTGTTCTACTGATCTTTGAGAGGTGAGGATTTTGGAATGATTCAAATCCTTTCTTTCAGAAAGTCTAAAATCACGAAGTATGAGACCGGAATTATCAGAAAAAGAAGCCCAGATCATCAAACTGATCGCCTGGGAGCACACTTCCGAAGAAATCGGAAAAAAACTTTACCTGAGTACTGAAACTATTCGGACATACAGGAAGAATCTATTTTGCAAGCTGGATGTAAAAAATGTTGCCGGCCTCGTGAGACGGGCTTTTGAGTATGAGATTATAAGGGTTGGCTGACTACCAGTAATATCCGGGCTAAAGGGTAACCAGGTGCGTTTTCGGCAGACATTGTGATGGCATTCGTTTGTTATCTGAGGGATATCGCAGCACTTTATGTAAATGCACAGTCTGCATCACCATCCTGTATTTCATATATATCATCGACAGAGAATTTTGTAAACATCTTTGAAATGATATAATGCCTCTTAATCAATTTCTTATGCAGTCCAGGTGATCCCGAAATCCGGAATGCATTAACTAAATCACGTTGAAATATCGTGCAAGTGCTGATCCGCCAGTGGATCAGATGCCATCGAATGCAAGATGTAACCTGATCGATATCATTCTGATCAAAATAACAATAAGGTATTTTCAGCGAATCATCACGTCTGGAAAAGATAATAAATGCTATCAATTGGCCGGACGAATTACGTAACTTCAATGGTCTGAATTCAAACTGACCGGCGACTGAAGAAAAATGGTACTTCTTACTCATCTCATCAGCGGGAGCAGAGAGGATCCACGGGTAAGTCAATATCCAGTTCAGTTCTTCCAGACTTCTCCTGAATATTTGATTTTCCTGTCTCGTTGTGATTAAGTCAAGGATTTCATTGTCCAAATGGCTGATATATTCCTGCTGAAAATTTTGTTTTCCCGAATAGAATAGAAATCGCCTGTCCAGTAGAAGATTCACTCCCTTGTCGATGACTTTCCACCATGATTTTAAATTTTGAAATAGCCCTCCCTTTGGAGGTAATAATTTATTGAGGTCTGACCGGATATAGAGCCGGATACCCTCCATAATCTGTAAATCTTTGAAGGCTTCAGTCTTATCGTAGAGTCTTTTGGCGGGATAGGTAAATTCGGTTACAAGAATTTTGTGGTCCCATGATTTCAGAGCCTGGGCTACTAATTTTTTGGAAATTCCCAATCCGCGTGATTGAGGATCGATCCACATGCAACTCAGCCAACCGCATTTACTTTTATTTCCTTCCCGGTCATAAATCCTATCAGGCAGGACACCTAAATAGCCTACAAGTTGGTCATCATTAAAAGCCAGCATAAGTAATGTATCCCTATCCGATGCACGGGGATTATGTATATGAGAAATTGCCCGGTGTCGTGAAATAGGTAGGAATGGCAAAGCCTTGAAATCAGGAGAATCAATAAACTCTTGCAGACTTTTTCTATTATATTCTTTAATGGTGATCATGAACGGATAATCTGGTTTTTTCCAAAGAAACCTTTTAGAAAATAATAGAGCAACTCACCGTGTATGATTTGCCTGGCAGTCATATGATTCATTTCCATCGGTATGCGTTGCAAATGTTGTTGATACAAATCCTGTTTAAGACCGGCACTACCAAATGACAGGTCGGGTTTTATCTCATCTTTATAAAGGTAATCGAAAAAGGTTTTTGATATTTGATAATCGGTAAATGGAAAGGCAAAAGCCCGGTAGTTTAATCGAAAGGTCTCCACAATGGTTTCCATTGAAAGTCGGGTTTGTCTTATCTGTTCCGATAGATCCAGATTATAGTAAACCGGATGGTCAATGCTATGGGAACCAAAGGTGAATCCTCTTTGAATCAAATCAGTGATTTCATCCGAATTTAAATAAGGCTGGTATGTGTCAAGATATGTTGAAAAATTTATTTCTAATATTTTGGCAATGGAGTCAATGATTGGGATGTCACTATATCTCAGTTGCTGAAGTTTTTTAACGATTCTTGATTGGTTGATGTATTTTAATCGAAGAATTTCACTGATCAATTTTAGTTCTTTACCAGTCTGCCCTGTTTTGATTTTGTCAATGATCAGACTGATTTTGTAGCGATAAAACAAGTCCCTGTTGTCGATAAAGGCCGTATTCAGAAAATTCATGGCAGAAACTCCCTTTGCTTCAAGAATGGGAGCAATGATCGTATAGAATTCCCTAAGCCCGTCATCGAAGGTGAGAAAGAACCCGGGAGAACTAAGTTTCTTTTCACCGGATACATGTTTTACCAGGGCTCTGAAATCAAGTGGTTGGAAATTTTCCAGCAGGAAATCCAAATCCTCAACAAATGCTGAGATATTTTTAACCTCATATAGATGTTTGATGTGCGGAACTTGCTGATCGGATACCAAATGGTAAACTGGCAGGATCAGATCACGGTGAGTTGCTTTTAAAAGTACAGAGAGTGGTATATGCACGGCAATGGTCTTAACAACGGAAATGACTTCTGAGCGATAACCTGCCATTGGTAAATAAACGGATACTTCAATAAGGGTCAAACCCTGTAAGCAGAGGCCACCTTATACATCGGTAAATATATGATCTTATATTTGTAATATAAATGTTTATCAATTGATCTGAAGTAATAGGTGGGATCTGACTCAGCTGAGCGACTTTAGTATTCATATTCAACCGCAATCCGGGCATCCATTTGAAAAATATCATATCTTCAGGTCTATCATGGCGGCTCTGAAAATCTTCCTGATTGGTTTTTTCCTGCTTTTCTCCGTTTTGGGGTATGGACAACGTCCCACAGTAGAAGATTTTACCATGAGTGGAGATACTTATCTGACCGAAGAAGAATGTTTTCGGTTGACAGAGGAAATCGACTATTCTTCAGGCTCGATCTGGTATAAGAATCCGATCAGTTTGCTGGAATCATTTTCAATCCGGCTCTCCATCATGGTAGGTTGCCAGGATGCTGCAGGAGCCGATGGGATGGTATTTGCGTTTACTCCCAAGGCAAATCGTGTAGGTTTCCGGGGGGAAGGCATCGGCTTTTCCGGACTGGTACCATCGGTAGGCATTGAGATAGACACCTGGCTTAACGAACATCTGAATGATCCGGTTGAGGATCATATTGCGATCATGCTGAACGGGCGCGTGGGTCATTGGAATGATCTTGCCGGCCCTGTCAAACTTCCCAATATTGAGGATTGCAACCGGCATGGTTTTTATGTCCACTGGGATCCTTCTGCTCATATCCTGCGAGTTGAAATTGATGGTTCGGAGGTGATATCGGCCTCATATGACCTGGTCAATAAGGTTTTCGGTGGAAATCCCTATGTATACTGGGGAGTTACTGCCGCTACGGGTCGGTACAACAACATACATGAAGTCTGTTTTGACCGGCTGGCCTTTAAATCATCCCCTGGGCAGGATGCAGACACCACCGGTGTTGCAAGTACTACTCATTGACCTTTGATTCCTAAAAATCAGACTTGTAACGATATTTTCCTGAATTCCAATAAATAGAGTTACCTTTGTCGGCAAATTAAAGATAAGTTATTATGAAAAATGGAACTGTAAAGTTCTTCAATGACACCAAAGGATTTGGTTTTATCATGGAGGACAGTTCAAAAACTGACTATTTCGTACATGCATCCGGCCTCGTTGATGAGATCAAAGAAGGTGATCAGGTGGAGTTTGAATTAGAGCAGGGGAAAAAAGGATTGAATGCAGTTAATGTGAAGATAATTTAATATTAAATCACAATCTTTTTATTAAGAAATAGAGCCTGTTAATTTATTTAACAGGCTTTATTTTTTCACAAAATATAATAAAGCCAAACCAATATTTACTCTGATTCATTGCTTCCGTCTTTGAAAATAGACTTAAATAATTTTTTTCAATCAATAAAGACTTCCATAAATCATTGCCACCCATAAGTCTATGACCCCTTCTGACTACTTCTGAGGGATACCCTTACTAAAAATTTCTGATTATCCACATCTTTATCCTTATTTAACTGTTAAAATCAAAGGCATTACGGGAATAAGTTTACCTTTGCCGCCTTATATTTAAAAATATTTATGACTTTTAAACAATTGGGGATCGTTGATCCCATTCTGAAAGCCCTGGAGCGTCAGGGATATTTAATACCCACTCCGATTCAACAAAAAGCAATCCCGATTTTACTCAATAAAAGAGATTTACTAGGTTGTGCTCAAACCGGAACCGGAAAGACCGCAGCCTTCGCTATACCTATTATCCAGCAGCTTCTCGAAAATCGGCTACCAGATCAACCGCGTAAAATAAGGGCACTCGTAGTGACACCAACCCGGGAACTCGCGATCCAGATTTCGGATAGTTTTAGTCAGTATGGTCATTTTACGAACATTAAGAATACCGTCATTTTTGGTGGTGTGAAGCAGGGAGCCCAGGTGCAAACCCTGAAGAGAGGAGTTGATGTATTAATCGCTACTCCTGGCCGGTTACTGGATTTGATGACTCAGGGCTATGTTTCCCTAAGAGATGTAGAATATTTTGTTTTGGATGAGGCGGATCAGATGTTGGACCTGGGTTTTATCAACGACATCCGGAAACTACTGGTCCAATTGCCAACAAAACGGCAATCACTCTTTTTTTCAGCAACGATGCCTCCACCGATTATTGAGCTCTCTAACAAGATTTTAGGGAATCCTGAAAAAGTGACCATCAAACCAGAACAAACTACGGCAGAAAGAATTGATCAATCAGTCTATTTTGTAAGTAAGCAAGGTAAACCGCAGCTTCTGGTACACCTTCTGCAAACGGAGGCTATGGAATCGGTTCTGGTATTTTCCCGAACTAAACATGGAGCTGACAAAATCGTCAGGGTATTGGCAAAAGCAGGCATTCATGCAGGAGCGATCCACGGCAACAAGTCTCAGGTGGCCAGGCAAAGGGTACTGGGCAACTTCAAAAAGGGAGACACCAACATTTTAGTAGCAACAGATATTGCTTCACGAGGCATCGACCTCGATGAGCTTTCTCATGTGATCAACTACGATTTACCCAATGTTCCTGAAACCTATGTCCACCGGATAGGTCGTACCGGCAGAGCCAGCGCCAGTGGTATTGCCATGTCTTTCTGCGATCAGGAAGAGCAGGCATACTTAAAAGATATTCAGAAGTTGATCAGACAGGAAATCCCGGTGACGGAACACCCATATGAGGACACAGCAGCGGTACAGGTAGCCATTGCAGAGCGCCCGGGATCGGGGGGGCAGCGTTTTGCCGGGGAAGCTTCCAAAAATCGCAACAGGCGATGGCAGGGACGGCGAAGAAATGGATCCTCTTAGAAATTCTCTTTTTTTTTAAGGACCCGATTCGGATTTTAGGGAGTATTATTTAAAGTTGTCCCAGGATTAACAGATCTTCGATTTCTAATCGAATAGTTGATACGATGAGATTTTCTTTAGTCACTCTAGCCTTTGCTTTACTGGTCATGGGCTGTAAGGATAAACCTGATTCCGGTAGTTCCACTTCAGCAGATTCAGAAGATAAACAACCCGTTAATGGGAAGTATTCCGTTATTTTTGATACGGATGCCAACAACGAACTGGATGATCAGCATGCCCTGACCTATCTCCTTCTGAATGGAAAAGACTTTAAAGTAAGGGGTATCACTGTCAATGCCACTAAAAGTGGAGGGGCCATTGACAATCACTATGCGGAGGCTGAACGAATCTTGAAACTGTGTAAATTAGATGGAATAATTCCCCTTTATAACGGAGCTGACGGGAGTTTTCTGGACATAGAAAAGAATCTGGGTCAAAGCAATTTTGACGGGCATGAAGCCGTAGATTTTATCATAGAAGAAGCATTAAATCACCGTGCTGAAAAATTAATATTAATCCCGGTTGGGAAATTGACGAATATAGCCCTGGCATTGAAAAAAGAACCTTCCATTGCAGAGCATATACGTATTGTCTGGTTAGGTTCCAATTATCCTAAGCCGGGAGAATATAACCAGGACAATGATATCCCCTCCATGAATTATGTCCTGGGTACGAATGCACCTTTTGAGATGGTCACAGTCAGGTATGGTGATCCGTCCGGAACAGATGCAGTAAAAATTACTCAATCGGAGATTAATCAAAGAATGCCGGGGAAAGGTCCACGGATTGATGAACCGATCACCGGCAGACATGGTGGTAATTATTTCACTTTTGGAGATTATGCCGTGAGCTTATTTGAGCATATCGATTATCATAGTGACGCGAAAGACCGGGCTCTATTTGATTTGGCAGCCGTTGCGATAATAAAAAATCCTTCGTGGGCTCAGTCGAGACTGCATCCTTGTCCGATCTTTGAAAATGGCCAGTGGGTGGAGCAACCCGAAAATGCCCGGCAAATAACCATTTGGGAAAATTTTGATGGTGAGGCAATTATCGAAGACCTTTTCCAGACCCTCGATCACTATGAGTTTGCGGAAAGGTAAATTCGTGCAACGCGGTGTCGCACCTTTCAGGAGTACTTCGCGGTGACGGGCCGGAAGGTTTCCTGCAGCTTCCAAATGGGTACGTTGAAGAAATTTTGTTAGGAAAGGCCCATTATTATGGAATGTATCCCATTTTCCGATCTCAAAAGTGAAAGTCTTTGCCATGGCACTTAATTTTGCT
>JBGTCB010000736.1:0-12490 GCA_041748995.1 Saprospiraceae bacterium
GGGAGGTCTCATTGTCTTTTCCGAGGGTCTGGTAGTAGGATTGGTATTATCCTATATCTGCATGCGCGTCGTGGATCATCAGGTAAATTCTGAAAACCATGAAAACCTTACTGATCGCTCATCTGGTAATCCATTGGAAACCCAGAGCCGGAAATTCCAGTAGCATCCCATTTTGAGTGCTTTATTTCGACTGCATTTATGCTTTTGAATCTACTATTCAAACTATCATTTGAGTTACCGAAGACCTATGAACTTTTGATTGCTTCCGACCACCAGGTTCATGTATGATCTCTTGTTATCCCACTGGTTCATTCGATCCGAAAGAGGAACAGAAGTGAATTGTGAATTAGCCCTGTGGGCTCTGCTGATACCTTCCTTATCGGGATAGGAAAAGGGGAGTATGAACAGATGTTACACCTGCGCTATAACTTTTGCTTTTACAACCTCGATTTTTCTTAGCTTTGGGAGGGCCTGTAATTTTTTAAACTAAAAATCAAATTGTGCATGCACTCATTTGAGCTGGATGACGGCACCTACATTGAATTTTTAAACTTACATAATAACCAACATTTGTTGAGCAACCAGGTGTACAGGAAGACATGGACTTTCTTTCCGATGACTGGTGGTTACGTGATACGGCAGTTGCTGAAAACATTGTAAAACGGAACGGAATGTGGGAAATACAATGGTTTTTGCCCACTATTTGCAACCGTGGAAATTATTTAAAAGGAATATCGCTCGATCAGTTGTCGAAATAAGGCGGAACTTAATGCATGGTATATATACCGTCTGGTTGCAGGGATCAACTAGGAACGCTCAGTCTCGATGATTTCAGGCTTTGCCCTAGTTGATGATAACTCTCATTGACAGGACAATTAGTCAGAGTGGATATTGAATTACCAATCCAATGTCCAATTTAAACACAAAGCAAAGAATTATCAACGCTTCGATCCGATTGTTTAATGAAAAAGGTTTGGCAAATGTACGTTTGCAACAGATTGCGGACGAGATAAATATTAGTGTGGGCAATCTGGCATACCATTATCGAAATAAAGAAGCAATTATCGTAGCGATTAATGAAAACCTTGATGACGAGGCGAATGAAATCTTATCCTGTTATCGCATGTATCCCAACCTGATTGATTTTGATTTTCAACTGTCAAAATATTTCTCTTTCATCGGGAAGTATCCTTTTTATTTCTTGGATATTCTGGAGTTTGAACGTCATTATCCGGAGATTCGCTCTAAAAGACAAGTACATATTTCCAAGATGATTACTCAAATACAGAAGAGATTCGAGTATAAAATTAAACGCGGAATCATTAAGGAGGAAAGTAGAGAAGGAACTTACGATAGTATTTCAACAGCAGTATGGACCCTTATTACTTTCTGGGTTCCTCAAAAAATTGTTCGTGGTACGAAGGCTGACTTACAGGAAGCAGAATTTAAAAACATGATCTGGAATCAATTTTATACCCATTTTACGGAAAGAGGGCGGATTGAGTTTGAGCAGTTGATTTTACCCTTATTGGAACATCATACCCCAGGCAATTGACCATTCTGCCAAATAAGAAAGATAGCCGACAGTATGGATCAGATTCAGAAATCCTGCAGAACGGCACGTGGGTAAAGTCACATGCTACAATACGACTATGCATCTGCTGAAAGCCAATGATTTTGTGGCGGAAAGTATCCGCAAGGAGATGGAGAGACGGGGCATACTGCTGATTAATATGACTTCAACAGCGGGCAGTGGTAAAACTTCCCTTCGTCTGTATTGCATATTTACCTCTCATTACGAAAACTCAATGCATAATCCGGGTTGAAGGCCAGGTGCACGATGTGGGTTTTCGGCCCTATACATACCTGCTACCCAAAAGTATGGATCGAGTGGGTGGGTGAAAAGCGGTTCGGATGGTATTTTTTGTATGGTATCCATCTTTGGATCGTGGATACCGGCAATCGTCGTACCTTGTACTGTGATCAGATTACTTTACAGAACTTTACTGCGGCTGATCATTGTGATCGGTAAAAGAAATTTTGAAGACAGGGATTATGAAAATAAAGATCCGGTATGGCCTTTTTCGGTTAAAGTGAATCAGCACGGTGTTTTGGCAATCACCGACAGTGAATACAACCGGTACTTCTTAGGTCTGATGGAGATGGGTTTTTCATGAGAAAGCTGATGTGATTATCGGATAGAAGTCACTGGATCCGAACAGCCAGAATGAATTTAGGGTACCTCTATTTACCTTCTGAATGAGTAAAAATTTAATAAGATGCAGCGCCAGACAAGGCTGGAGGAGGGAAGATAGCCGTAGCTATCTGACTGACGATCAACGCAGTATGGCGCAGCATATTAAAGGGCACCCCTAAAAACCCCGTTCAATTGTCAACCGCTTATCTACAATAGGCTATTCAAAAATAACTTGCGCGATACTACGTTATCCCTCAGTCACTTAGCTCCAGCTAAGTTCCCTCACGATGCCTCGTCTCGCTTGGTTCTTTTTGAATTTGACTAATTTCAGAGGTTTTTAGAGGTACCCTAATAAATTTTCGAAGAAAATTGTTTTTACCATGAACGAGGTTAATAGAGGTGCCCTTTCACTGGTTTCCCGGTGCGAATACACTAAATTGGTGTTATGATACGTGCTTTTATAGGAACGGGATCAGGCTGGCGGATAGTAAATAGTCGCCTTCTCTGGTTTTCTCAAGTGCCCACTAAGCAAAATAGCGGCTGACAATCTTATTGGACAGGATGATTTTAAAACAGGGAGTGAAAACAAAAATACTATCCGGAGTACAGGGGGTAGTCTTTATTGGCCTTTTCAAGTGTCGATTGAACATCAAATCATGGTTATTGCCGACACTGGCAATCACCGTGTCATTATCAGCAATTTAACTTTCTAATTATGGATGTTGAAGTTACTTTGCCTCTTTTGTTTGCTGCAGTCGTCGGTTTTGGTCATGCATTTGAAGCTGATCATCTCGTGGCAGTTAGTAATATTGTCACCAGGAGAAATAACCTTGCTCATGCAATCAGGGATGGTATTTATTGGGGGTTGGGGCATACATCTACCATTTTTTTGCTAGGGTTACTGGTTATTGTGGGCAGGGTTACGTTCCTGGAGGGTTATTTCGGCTATTTTGAGGCTTTGGTTGGAGTGATGCTGGTTGTCCTGGGGTTTGTACGCATTTTGCCCTACTTAAGTGGCCGGTCACATCGACATAAAATGGAAAAAGATCATAAACACCATATGGCGTATGGGGTTGGTCTGGTACATGGGCTGGCAGGCAGTGGCGCTATGATTCTTTTGGTCATGACTGAAGTGCAGGGCAGTTTTAATAGCCTCTTATATCTGTTTATATTTGGAATCGGATCGGTAGCAGGCATGCTTTTGGCTGCCGGAATATTTAGTCTGCCATTTTCCCGGAGGATATCTAAAAATGAAATTTTACAAATGGGTCTGGTCATTTTTTCTTCCCTGCTTTGTATTGGTTACGGAGGATACATTGTTTTTGAAAATCTTTTATAGTATAGGTTTGGGGTCCCCTTTAGATGTCGGAATTCAAGATCGATGAATTTCTCCTCTATGTGCTTCGTTATTTGGAGATTGAGGTGGTGTCCCATCGGGGCAGAATTATTGAAATTGAAAAAGGATATTTGATCGAATCGAAAATGAACGACTATTCAGACCATGTCATCATGGAGAAGTGATTGCACCATTTGCAAATGTGGAAGAACTATGCTATTTTATTATGCAGGATATGAAGTTGCATGAATAAAATAGAATTAAATATTATTGCCCTGGCTAACAGCGAGTCACATAAAGGCAATTTTTCGTTGATCCTGGAAGAACAGAACGGATTTCGTAGGATACCGATTATCATCGGTCCTTTTGAAGCTCAGGCCATTGCTGTTAGTCTGGAAAGAATGACACCTAAAAGGCCACTCACCCACGATCTTTTTAAGAATTGTCTTGAAGCATTGGAAGTAACCATAACTGAAGTAGTGATTTCACATTTGGTTGAAGGTGTATTTCACGCAGACATTTTATGCAGAAAAGCGGATGGGAGTTTGCTGAGTGTGGAGGCACGATCCTCTGATGCTATTGCTATGGCAGTTCGCTTCGGTTGTCCTATTTATACCACCGAAGAAATTATGCAGGATGTTGGTATTGTCCTGGATAGTCCCAGTAAAGCATTTACTAATAAACGCGGCAATCTACTCGAATATTCCCTGGAAGAACTTGAAGATCTTCTTAATCAGGTCCTGGCAAAGGAAGATTACGAAAGTGCAGCTAAAATTCGCGATGCAATTGACAAAAAGATTAAATCCACCGATGAAACCTGACATCCTCAATATTTCAGGATAAGCTAGTGTCTCCTGAACCTTGCCAATAATCCTCCTGTGACGGAATCTTGTATCAAACAAATCCTCTTATTAGATAGTCTGATAAATGTGATAGGAAAAACTATTATAAAGATTTCATAACAAAAAAAAAGAATCATGAAGAAGATATTTTTATTGCTATTCCTTGGTACAGCGTTGGCATGTAACCAGAACCAAAGACAGGATGTGCAGGATGTTGGGGAAGAAATGGAGGATGCTACCAATCAAATTGGTAATGACATAAGCCAGGAATGGACCAGTATGACAAATTCATTGGAAGATTATAATGATCGTCTAAATCAAAAGATCAAAAAGATCGAAATGGATATGGAGAATGCCGGTGCACAGGCTAAAGTAGAACTGCAGGAAGAAAAGAAAGACCTTGAAGCCTGGAGTGAAAAGGTTAAAGCCCGTATGAGAGTCACGCAACAAGAAGCAGGAAAAGATTGGAATCATTTTAAAAATGAAACGAAAGAATATTTCAGAGAATTGGATGACAAACTTCGGGGAGAATCGTGAGAATTAAAATCTTATAAAGATCAAGATTTGTAGCAATTAAAGGTTTATTCCGGAAATAAAGGTTATTCCCTCAAATAGAGAATTATCCCGTTTCCGGAATAAACTTTTTTTTTGATTCATATTTCAGGGGAGTTTAAAAAAGTATGTTAGCTGCCAACTAATCTGGCTGCTGGCTTTGGTAATTATTGAAAAAATTGCATAGTAGCAATCACTTCTTTTGCCGGGTCGTCCAGCGGGATAAATCTAAATGAAGGATTCATTAGTTTGATCAGTGATTAGAATATTCGTCTTATCATTCAGGCGAGAGTTTTTCATGCAGATTCTTGATCAGTACCTGGTTGACCTCCAACATTTTTTCGAGCAGATAATGCAGCTGCTGAAAGTCAGCACTCATTTTTGGTAATTCTCCATTAGCCGCTTCCCGTTTAAATTCTTGTAAAGCTAAAATACCGTCCAGCACTTTTTGACCTGCACTGGTCAACTTCAGAATAACAGAATAGTCCACAGGAAGCCGGTCATCTGATTGAATCATCTGGGATGAGTTTAGCACGGCAGCTACTCTCAAAGATAGGTCCTTTTCTATGAAGTCGTCAAGACTGGTTGAAAAATATTGGGAAATCGACAATAAAGTTGTATGATTTGGCTCAGCGATTCCCACCTCATATGCCGCTATATTATTTCGTTTGAGTCTTAAATCATGAGCAAGTTGTGCCTGCGTCAGACCTGCTAATCTCCTTAAGAAGCGAAGATTGGAACTAAACTTTGTGGCTACTCTTCGATTTTTCGGCATTTACAAATATATAGCTTCATTTTATTATTTTCCCTGATCATACTTGCAATTGATTCATACATGCACTGTAGGGCTTTTAGAAAGGGAGTTTGAGGGCAAACCATAATTCAGGTTTCAGATCATTGCCTCCTTGTTAAACGCACTTATTCTGTCACTGCCAACTACTGGATTAAATGGGATTGCCGAACCTTTCCTCGTTTGAAGATGTCTTGGTGACCAGATCACAATTATTAAAACTAAATAAAATAAAATGATTCAGAAAGTTTTGGGTATCCTACTGTTGGTTGGAGGATTGTATTTTGGCTATTCTGGTCTGCAAGCCTTTCAAGAGAGTACCAATGAAGTGAATGTTTTAGGAATTGAGTTAAAAGCCAATGATGAAAGTGGTCAACAGGCCGGTATCATCCAGCTGGTGATGGCTGCATTGTTATTTGCCGGTGGAATTTATCTGATCAGGAAAACCTGAGTCCGCGCCAGACATCTGAGTATTTCTCCATTTCTATTTGATAAGGATCATTTCAAATTGGTAAATTCCTTTAATCCGTATTTACTTAATTCCTTGGCATAGCCACTATTTTTTACGGCCTGAAAGGTAGGTGGGCATCAGACTTAACCTGGCTACAAAGCAGGTTCCGGCTCCATTTTGTGCGAACCAGCTCTTGCGCTCGGTTGATTCTTCTCTTCCGGGAGAAAACGGCCGCATCTAATCCGAAATTGGCAGCATTTTGCTATTGACTTTGCCTCCTCCTCTGCCCGGACTCTGTAAATGACCGACACCGGTAAAGAGCTCTTCAGGATAAACCGGATAATTTTGACTTACTTCGGTAAAGATAGACCAGGATAGATAGCACCGGAGAGACCACCAGGGATTTACTTCCAGATGCCATTTTCGCTCCTTTTTTGATTCCATTGCAACCTGCTGGTGCAATTCCTTTGGATACGGATACTTTTCATCAGAGCAGAGTAATTTACCCATTCTGTGGTGACACTGATAGTCACTGCATCAGCTAAATCTGCATCTGCCATACATATAATAATGATCGCTAAGGCCGGTTTCAGTGCCCGGAGCAGTTACCGAACGCTTTGATGGAAGGGTTCGAGATCATATGTTCAAACCCGGATCACTATCTTTAAACAAGGCAATTAATGCGTCAACACGAAGTTATTGGCCTCCTGTAAAAAGAATACATGATGATTTCACATGGATCTAAGTAATAGACTCAATGGTTGAAAAATACTACATAATATCGGATTAGTGTAAAAATTAAACATAATGTACTGTTTTTTAGAATTGCTTACCTTCAGCAATACGAACAAATTGGTCATTCAATCTATCTCATTAAGGTATACATTAGTTATTGTTAAAGCTTGATTGTGAAAGGGATATGAGAAAATCTATACTGGCAGGAAATCTGAAATTGCTCCGATCTTTAAGTCATCTGAATCAGCATGAATTAGCTGATGCTTTGGAAATTAAGCGTCATTGCATTGCTTCCTATGAGACACAAAATGTAGAACCCAAGATTGAATTGCTCTCCAAAATGTCTTTGTTCTTTCAGATAAGTATTGACGATCTGATCACCAGGAAAATCACGTTAGAAAGCTACCCCACGCTTAAACTGGCATATGAGATCCGGCTGCGGGATGAGGGTGATTCAGTCACAAATGGAGATATTTTCAACATTGGTCAACAAGAGATTGATGATTTTATGCAGAAAAATGTACAGATAGAAAAAATGGTGGAAGGACTGAAGGCGTACTACGTGATAAAGGGCAATGATAATGAAATAAGCCCGGAGAGCAGGCAGCTTCTGTATGTCCTGGAGTACTTGTTGGATGCCAACCGGGCCTTGATTGTAGAATTTGAAAGGGGTCAAAGAATGATATTGTAGAAAAAATGTTCATTTTGTTAATAATAAATGAATTAAATAAGTACTCATGGTGTTGTAAGAGTAACAGCTCACAGAACGCTATGACTGATCAAAGATTTACAACCGCACTCAAATTAAATTATGAATATCTCTTTAATTTTGCCCGAAAACTAACCGGCAATGAGTCTGACGCCCAGGACTTAGTGCAAAACACCGCATTGAAAGCCTATCGAAACCGGAACAAACTAGATGATATCAAAAATTTCAAGGCCTGGATCACCACCATCCTTTATAATATTTTTGTTTCGGACTATCATAAGCGCCGTCGTAGGGAAGAATTACTTGCAGTAAATGGTACAAGCGATGCTTTTTTTTACAATGTATCCTCTTGCATCAATCAGGGATATGACAATCTAAAGACTAAAGATTTAATCTCCATAACCAGAAAAGCCGGAAGAAAAAGTCATGAAGCCTTTGAACTGTATCTAATTGGTTATTCTTATCAGGAGATTGCAGATAACCTGGAAATCGCTATTGGTACAGTCAAGAGTCGTATTAATTTTGTTCGCACCAAAATCAAAGACTTATACCAGCATCTCAATATCGCTGAAGCTCTTGTTTAAGAGGCTGTTGGAATGCCCAACTCTTCATCATTTTCTTTTAGTTGAGTTCCTGATTCCACTATTTAATAGTCTGACATTCTCACCGACTCTGAGGTGATCCTTAGTTCTTTTAATTCATTACACCTGAGTGGATCTTCGGGTCTGGAATGATGAATAACACTACGAGCATATTTTTGCAATAGAAAGGCAGAGCTAAGAGTTCTGAAGAAACTCTGTGATGGCAGAATTGCATTAATTTTTTGACACCGAAAATCTGCAATAAGCGTTCTTCGACTCACGACACCAGAGACGACGATTTAAAGACTTACGGATCAAACTGAATTTTTCAACAACCTCGCGGAGGCAGGATTCCATCGAACTTTTTCTGTCGATATCTGCTCTTTATATTAATACATATTTACTAATCTTTAAAATTAAAATTTATGTTGAGAGCAGCAATTTGGTTATTTGTTATCGCTTTAATTGCGGGATTCCTTGGTTTTGGCGGAATTGCAGCGGCATCTGCAGGTATTGCTAAAATCGTATTCTACATATTTCTAATTTTAGCCGTGATTTCTATACTGGCTCACTTACTAGGAGGAAGAGCCCCCAGATTGTAACCGGAATGCTTTAAATGATTGTTTAACTTATTAAAGATCAGAAAAATGAATAGTAAAAGCATAAAATGGAATCAAAAAATGGCTCGTGGGAATGAAAGATAAATTAGGTAAAACAAAACAGGATTGTTTAGAGAACTGACCGAGCTTGTACTTAACGGTTATCTAAATTTTATCCTGATTAAAAGTATCTCTTGCCTGGTCAATTTGACCGGGCATTTTTATACTCCTGATAGGGAGCTTTATTGAAGGTTATGATGAGAAATTAAATGTCGAAATGAATTTGGGTGAAATTTAGGACTCTTGGCATATTTAGTTTGTCAATCTATATTTCCTGTATTTCCTGTGTTGTCTTAGTCAAAAGAAATAGATCTTTTTTCTCGGTTTAACCCGGAGAGCAGAATCTGCATTCCGCGGGTTATCAAACAGATACATTTTATATGACTTTTTGATCCCGTACCCCAATTTATATAACGAAGACCAAATTATAAGACTAAGACTTAAGTGAACGCAGGCCTCATTTTTTCTCTTTATTTGAAATGATTTTTGCCCATAATTGACCACGTTCGTATTCCTGCAAGATCGTTTTCACTACCCCAATCAAAGGCAAACTGATAATGATTCCATCTAATCCCCAAATATTGCCAAAGATCAGAATCATAAGAATGATAATAAAGGGATTAACCTTTAATTTGTCTCCTACAATTTTCGGAGTAATAAAATTGCCTTCAATTTGCTGTATGAATAAAAAGACAACCAGAATCACAAGCGGCTGAGTGTAATCATTGGTGGAGATGAAACTGTAAGTAAGAGGTAACATAAGACCAATAAATGTACCAACATAAGGTATGATTGCTAATAGACCAATAATGAAACCCCAAACAAAAGCATAATCCAAACCAATGATCATAAGGGCAATTCCATTGAGTACAGCAAGTATAGCCATCACTATGAGCATACCTGATAAATAGGAACGGATTACCTCCGGAGCACGGTCTGCAATTTTTCTCCATTTAGTTCTTTCTGCTGCTTCCAGTTCTTTCAGGATGATTTTTCGCATATCTTCATAGTAGGCGATCATGAAATAGCTGAATACCGTACCCAGTGCCAGATTTAGCAGCATATTGCCACTGCTAGATAGTAAGGTGGTTAAAAATCCACCGATTACGGCCAGGATTTTATCCATTTGGCTCGTGAAGGCGTCCAGACTAAATCCAGCGATTTTAGTGCCCAGTATGTTGTCCTGAAGAGACTCGATGATCGAATCAATGCTAAACGAGTTGTCTCCCAGACTGGCAAACATGCGTGCGACCTGATCCACAATAAAGGTTATTGGTAAGGCTACGAGGATAATTAATCCGGTTATTACGATTAGAAATGCAAGGATTTGAAATCGAAGGTACCGTTGCAATCGCGTTACGACAGGTTTTAAAATAATCGAAAGGATCAATCCATAGATTAAAGGAATCAGGATGAAACTAACGTGAGTCATGATGAAGACCACCAAAACCAGGATGGCAAGACTATAGAATAACTTCTGTCTGGGATGAAGCTCCATCATCATAGGTCGCTTAAGGGATTTAACAATTGAAGCTCGTCTCCATATTCAGCAGCTCCCATGGAAGGGAGTAAAAGTATTGCACCATTTGCACCAATTCTGAAATTCACCATCATTCGAACTAAAGCCAGCCTACCCACACTGTATCCACCTGTCACCAGGTGCTTAAGTGTCAAAGGAGGCGAGAAGATCGATTTTTTCTTTCTATTTTACTAGGTTGTTCTAAAATTTTTTAGATTCATTATGCTTGTCATATAGAAAAGAAAGATCCTCGCCTTTATATAAAGGTGAGGATCTTTGAATTTGCGTTGACTTAAGGCTATCAAAGGGGCTCATTATGCCATTTCAGTGGCAAATTTCTTACTTCTCCACGCATCAAGCATCCAGCTTCTTTTTTCCATGTCACCCAGAAATCCGGCGATAAGATCGACAGTACCCTCGTCATGTATCTCACCTGATATTTTGATGGTTCGTCGCATACAATCAATAATCTGTTTATGATTTTCTAGTATGGTATCAACCATTTCTTCATCTGCCAGTTCAGCTCCGGCTTCTTGAACTTTAGAATGTTCAAGGTATTCGGACATAAGTCCCATAGGTTTTTGGCGGATGGTTAATATGCGTTCCGCTATTGCATCAATCTGGACTTTGGCGTCGTTGTACATCACTTCGAAAAGCTGATGCATATCGAAGAAATTTTGACCCTCTACGTGCCAGTGGAAATTCCTTAGATTCTGATAATAAACATGATAACATGAAAGTATGGTGTTCAATTCATCACTGACCCGTCGGGTGTCTTTTTGATCTAATCCTAAATAGTTCATTTTTTATTTTTATTTTATTTCATAAATAGTTGAACACAGATCACTGTCTATGATCTGATACTTTTAAGACATTACTAAAAAGCTGTATGTTCGACTGTGAGTTGCCCACTGGGCCATATGATCCCAGGTGGTTCTTGAACTGATCCACTCGTCTCATTGTCTTCTATCGGGAGTTTCCACAGATATGATAAACTGCTGTACTTTCGACCCCTGGCTTGCTTGATCCCCTGTCCGGAATGCCGGTGGCATACGGTGTCAGTCAGTTGCAACTTTCAGTAGATCACCGGAATGGGAATCAATTTTAAAGCCGGAAACTTACAATAGGCGTTTTTCGTCTCACCTCGCTATAGGCAGATGAACGAAGCACTATCCATAGGTCGTATTTCATAAACTGTAATCAGCGTTTCAAAAGATCGAAAACATTTTTCAATCTCCCGATCCATGAAAGGAAACAAATTCATGGGGGTTTCTGTGTCACTAAATTAAACTTATCAGGAATGTATTAATTTCACAAGGAAATCGGTAGATTGACACCATTAAAAGACGTGTAATATCTTGCCAGGCCTGAATCCTGCGTAGTAAATTGACCGGAACAAAACAATGAATTTAATCAGCACATGACATCTGTAAAAGCCAGGAAACTCACACTTGCTATGACGGTCGCTCTCGTGATTGGAAACATGATCGGATCGGGTATATTTTTCCTACCAGCTGCTTTGGGAATGTATGGAGGGATCAGCATTTTCGGTTGGTTGTTTACCTCGACCGGTGCCTTGCTTCTGGCGATCGTCTTTAGCCGTCTAAGCAAATTGCTTCCTAACGTGAGTGGTGGTCCTTTTATTTATGCTAAAGAAGGATTTGGAGACTTTCCCGGTTTCCTGGTTGCCTGGGGTTATATTCTCTCCATTTGGGCTTCCAATGCAGCCATTACAGTAGCATTTGTGAGTTACCTCAGTGTTTTTATCCCCGTACTGTCTACCAGCAGTATCCTTGGAGCACTCACTGGTTTGGCTGCCATCTGGTTTCTTACCTGGATTAATACAAAAACTATTCGCACAGCAGGAAGTCTGCAGTTAATCACGACCATCTTAAAGTTAATACCCCTGATTCTTATTGCTGTGGTAGGCATATTTTATTTAAATCCGGATCATTTTACACCCTTTAATCTTAGCGGGCAGAGTACTTTTAGTGCAATTTCTGCTACGGCCGCTCTGACATTATTTGCTTTTCTGGGATTTGAATCTGCCACAGTACCTGCAGAAGACGTAGAAAACCCGGAAGTAACGATACCCAGGGCAACCATTATTGGCACCCTG
>JBGTCB010000737.1:0-4722 GCA_041748995.1 Saprospiraceae bacterium
GTGGTGAGGTCAATTCTATAAATGCCACGTTCACCAGCCCGGTCAAATTGCTGGGCTCCATAAAGCACTCCATCCGAAATTGCCAGTCCATCAATTCTAATAGAATCATTTCCCCCAAGATTTTTAATTCTTCCTAATTTAATGGGAGTTGTTCCTCCAAAGGGAAGGGCATACAGAATATTGCCTTCGTTATCAAAGCCTTCAAATGAAGAGGTGAATAAAATCCTGTCATTGGCAAAATCGGTCGTTGCACCCCAGGTTCCCAATTGATCAAATACAGGTGTGGCATCGCCATTCATCTGTAGATAATAGGTGCTGTTGCTACTCAAACCAAATCGGGAAGTTCCTACGAAAAGTGTGGAAGGATTTTTCCACTTAGCTGCAAAAGCAGGTTCTCGAATCGCTTGCCGGATGATTCCATCAAAATAATCCGAATCGACATCATAGGGATGTTCAACACAGTTTAGCGTTGCATATTTCATCAGATCGTATTGCCAGGCATTGTACAGAACATCACCACAAGGTACATTGTCGTTACAAAACCAATCCAGCGTTTTTGCGTAGTGAGCTTCGACAGGGTTTAGATTTTTGTCCGTTTCAAGATAAGCTTGTAAAAGTACATCGTGGTGTTCTGTAACAAAACAAGTGTCAATT
Source organism: Saprospiraceae bacterium (assembly GCA_041748995.1). Taxonomy (GTDB): domain Bacteria; phylum Bacteroidota; class Bacteroidia; order Chitinophagales; family Saprospiraceae; genus JABDMH01. Next base: position 655 of record JBGTCB010000737.1, read on the forward strand.
GAATCGCAGAGTTCGACACAGGCTTCGTACCAATCAGAGCGTCTTGCCAATATGAAACTGATCCCGCAATTATCCCAACTACCTTCATCAAAAGATTCCGCATCCACCCAAACTTTCTTGTCACTCAAACTAACTGTGACTCCTTTGTCAGCTACCGCGACCGGAGGTGTATTATCTTTCACCCGGATGTAACAAGAGTCGATACCCAGATTATGACAACTATCATAAGCTTCATAAAGCACTTTGTAAGGTAATTCCCGATGAGGTAATTTAAACTGAACATGACTTTCATAGCATTTATTAATTGCACTATAGGTCATGATCGAAGTCCCAATACCTTCGATCGAAGCTTTTACCTGTTTGACTCCTGACCAATCGTCCTGCACATAGACTGGTGGTAAATAGGTGTGGGCGGCACATTCATGCGTTGATGTGTAAACGGTCGTTAGCAGTAAATTATCATCCTTGCAATCAACAACTGGAGGCATTGTATCAAGGTCAGTGAGCCAAAATTCACATTCAAGGTATAGAGGTTCACCCAGTCCGGTAAAAGGATTAGGACTTATATATTCAAATGCATTGTCAAGGGATGCCATGCCACATAGTGAGCCGGTTTCCGCTCCATAGCAATTTTGCTTAAGCTGAAGTTTAAACTTATACTGTTTATTACAATCATCTCCAAAAACCCACTGATCCAGATGGATACTCAGACCACATTTTGCCGGCAAGTCATTAACAACCCATTGCTTTAACGTGGTGTCGAATTTCATAAAATAGATCGTATCGCAAAGCGAACCGTCATTGTCCTGATCTGTTCCAAACAAGGCGGGATCACATCTTTCCGGTATAATCATGAACGGCCCGGCAAAACCCTGCCCGCAATAAGTAGTATCCGAAGCTGCGCAATAGGTATTTTCTCCGGAAAATCCCGCAATGATGGCCGGTAGCCGGAACACGATGAGCGTGTCAAATACAGAAACCCTGGCTCCCTTGTAAAAGGTCTCATACTCCCGGTAGATAATTTTTGCTGTATCGCTTTCGGGGGTGTTCTGATTGGTAGCCACGGTACATCCGAAATCCGTAATCCAGTCGGAGACGAAATTCATTGTCAGTACAGGGCCACATGGAATCGCAACCTGAGGTTTTTCATTATCGATATCACCTCCTTCTACCAGCGGATCAAAACACCAGATGTCCTTTATTCTTCCACTTGCTATACCACCATTGCTCTGTTTTAAAGTAAGATACCCCCAACAACTTGCACCAGATTGGTTGGTAACTGTGGCTTTAAGCGGCTGCCCCAGATAGGAACAAGCCGGAAAACTTATTAAACTGCTTCGAATCAGACCTGAACCCTGAAATACAAGGGCACCAGAGTTCGTTTCGATCCTCAGGGTGTGCAATTCACTGCAATTAGCCCCCGGAACCAACTCAGCCAGCTGGAATGATACCGTACCATTTCCATCAAGACCAATATTAAGATCACGGCAGTTCAGTTGAGATTGAGGACTGGAGTCCGCTACGGTTACCTGTACAGGCAGGGAATCTACATTTCCGGATTCATCTTCAGCTATAACATAAACGGTGATCATAGTACCCACATTACCAATATTGGTACCGGGAGGAGGTTCCTGTGTGACGATAGGAGCTGCATCGCAGTTATCGGTTACCATTGTAGAGTCGCGGTAATCTGGCAAAATTCCCTCGCATTGCAGGTTCGTCAGGATGGTATCAGGATCAACAGGTGTAAATACAGGATTAATAGAATCTCTGACAGTCATGTAAAAACCGCAAGTGGCCATTTCACCTGTCATAGTGGACACTGTAATAGTTACCATTGTAAAACCAAGGTCTGTGATAGCCATTCCCGGTGCCGGATTCTGGATAGTATCTGCTAAAATGCAGGGAGCATTGAGGGTGATCTGATCCCTGTAATCAGGCATGATCAACTGGCAATTGTCATCCACAAATTCGATGGATCCTGGCGGGCAACTGATGACACTAACATAACTTCGTGTATTGGCGGCAGTATAAGCAGCTTTGGCCAACTGTAATGGTGTAAAGTTGTCCCGGCAGTCTTTTCTTGAATAAGACATCAGATTCGTCGGGTCCGGCATGTAAGCTTGATTGTTGGCGTCCAGATCTGTTCCAGTATACATACATGCCAGGTCTACTTTATAGGCGTTCGATTCAAATAAAACAGGATCTGCAGGAGTATCACAAAGAAGATCACCAGCTGTCATGCAATTGGTGCCATCAACCAACTCTGCACCCCATGCAGTCTCGTGCGTGTGAAAAAGGTCGAAGTAGTGGCCGATTTCATGAGACATAGTACTGGTATTTGTAGCACAATTGTTGGCCAGCACTACATAGTCCAGGGGAAGTTGGGAGGAAAACCGGGCCCAACCACAAAGTCCGGCAGGATCTTCCACCACGTAAATGTTCAAAACATTAGGAACATTGTGCATCATAGACAGGGCATCTCCTTCGGCATAATCGGACAGCACATCGAAGTCGCTGCTGCAGATGAAATTAGCGGGAGCACAGGCGACAAAAAACAATCCAGCACCGCTATAATATGGATTTACATAAGTATTCAGTTCATTCAGAAGGTCCATTTCAGGTGTCCCGCCTGAACATCCATCATCACGTACGATGTGAAACTGAACCGGAACCAAGCGGTCACCTATTGCAGGGATAGGGCTTCCGGGAGTCTGAGTGTCCAGAAATCGCTGGTGTTGGTTGTACAGGGAATCCAGGGCAGGTCCGGTGGGCAGGATGGCACCGCACTGCAGATCGTCCGGGTTAGTTTGTGCCGTCATCTTATTGATGAGAAACATCGACAAGAAAGCGCATAAGAGAAATGATTTGCCGAAGCCGGCGAATAAGAGCGCCAGATTTTCGCTTAAGTAACGTAAGTCGGTACATCGTTGCATGTCCACGGGGTTTGTCTTTTGTCAGCAGAAAGAATTCAAACCAAATCTCCAGGAATGCCATTCTAATGCCAAAAATCAAATATGGCCCCTAGAGGTGCAAGGTTTGGTCTTCTTAACAGCGTGAAAGATACTAATAAAAACATAAGTTGATGGCCTTTCTATCCCAAAGAATTCGGGCCGCTCCCCGTCTCCTATAATGATCGGAGAGCCTAATTATGTACAAGCAAATGTCTTATCAGTGTCGCTGGATCGCGTAAACACAGGCTTCAATCTCAGCAATAAAGGTAGCTCCCAATTCAACTGTAAACGGAGGTTTCAAAGTGATCTCATTTCCAGCTTTAAAAATAATCGTTCGTAAAGCTTCAATCGTAGCGTTGCTCTCTAAATTATTGATGGCATGATACACATCTGGAGATCCCATCATATTCAACAGGGTTTGATCGATGGAAAGATTTTGATTTTCAGCCAGACAGGAAGTAAATTGGCAGAACTCCTGGGTTGCTTTGGTAATATTAAGTATCTCAGGAGTCGAGGTGCCACAACCATTGTTGGCAGTAACGGATAGAATACCCCCGTTAAAAATGCTGTTAAAACTCAAATTAACCGATGGATTTCCATTTCCGGAGATCGTTGCATTGGCATTGTTAAAACTCCATTGGTAATCGGTAGCATTACCGATGCTAGTAATCGAGTAGGGTAAATTTTCAAGATCCGGGCAAACCACCGCCGGTCCACTGACAATGCCCTCAATCACCGGGATGGCATCCAGGACCAGCGACTGACTCTGGAAGGGGCGGCATTCCATATCAAGATCCGGTGCAGAACTTAGAATGGCACAAATCGTATACATACCCGGTGCTCCTAAAAGGCTGGCATTCACATTGTTGAGCATGGCTATCGTATTACCCATGCTAAGACTGGCAAAGGGTACCACACCCAATTCAATGCCTCCGGTGTAAGGATTGACCGGAATGCCTCCAGGAAAAGCGACAAATCTGATCCCAAAGTTTTCTTCTGCGTTTTGGGCCATAGCCATGAACACCAGTCCATTGGCGGTTAAGTCAAATTGATCAGTGCTGCACAGAGAGGAAGGTGCGGTTAAAGAACCGATGACCGGGCATTGAAAGAGATC
>JBGTCB010000738.1:0-3406 GCA_041748995.1 Saprospiraceae bacterium
TCTTACTAATGCCGGCCGCGAGAACTATCAGGATTTCCAAACTCTTTACCCTGGAGATGGGTCATGCCCTCCTGGGCCATGATGGTCAATGCAGGAATATTCATGGACACTCCTACAAACTTTCGGTTATGTTGAAAGGCATAGCCATGAACCAGCCGGGAAACCCAAAGGATGGAATGGTTATAGATTTTACTGATCTGAAGAAGATCGTACAACAATATGTCATAGACCCTTTTGATCATGCGCTGGTATTAAATGAATCAACACCTGAAAAGGTCACATCAATATTGATCGGTAATTTTGAAAAAACGTTGATCGTGCCTTTTCAACCTACCTGCGAAAATCTACTTCTTTATTTTGTCGATAAGATTGGTGAAAACCTTCCTGCATCCGTAGAACTTTACCGGGTAAGGCTGGACGAAACAGCAACATCATTTGCCGAGTGGTGTGCTGAAGACTGAATGCCTGGTTAGAGTTGTGAGTTATGCTTTGGTTTGGTTTTTTATTAACGGGTTCTCAGGATACCATTATTCACGCTCGTTCGGAAGCACAGAACCTGCATTCTGTGACATCTCAGCAAGATTATTTTAATTATTTTGTATAAACTAAAACATTGGAGAACGATCAATTTCTTTATCATACAAGCTCATACGAATTTTACAAGGTAGATGTTTTTCAATATTAAAATCGGTATGCGATGACAATAAAAAACTATTCTCATTTTAGATTTTATACTCTGGTTTTACTTTTTGTGCTCTTGTTGTCCGTAATCCTCTATCAGGCACAGTTTCTTTTAATTCCCCTGGGGTTTGCCCTGATGATTTGTTTTATGTATTATCCCATGGGTATTTGGGTAGAGAAAAAATTTGGCCGGATATCAGCGATTGGTGTTGCTATGATCTTATTGGTCATTGCAGGTTTCTTTCTTTACCATCTGGTGTTAAGTACCCTTATTTTATTGCAGAAGAGTATTACTGGTGCTAAAGATAAAATCCAGGCCTTTGGAGATGGTATCTTACTTTTTTTCAGTAATGTCTTTGGAATAGATCCGGATCAGCAAAAAAATATCGGTCAATATTTTTATCAGAATTTGATGCAGGAATCAATACCGATTTTAAAACAAACTATCTCTATATCGGCAGGCACTGTTGCGATGTTTTTAATTATTCCCATTTTTGTATCATTGATTTTTTATTACCGCGAGTTGCTGGTTAGATTCGTGCTGATGATCGTTCCGGAAAGTCAGGTCGGTGGTTTTAAATCAACAATCAGAGAAACAACGAGCACCTACTTCAAGTTCGCCAAGGGCATGGCCCTGGTTTATCTTATTGTGGCAGTACTTAATTCCCTGGGCTTTCTGGCGATTGGATTGCCGAATGCCGTCTATTTAGGGGTTTTAGCTTCGATTTTGACATTTTTTCCCTATTTCGGCATTTTACTGGGAGGTCTGGCTGCTGTGATCGTTGCTATGACCACCTTCGATTCATTTTGGTATCCGTTGGGTGTGGTTGCGATATTGGGAGTAGTACAGTATTTGGAAGCTAATGTGATTTTTCCCATGGTGGTGGGTCATCAGCTGAAATTGAATACCCTGGCTACTTTAATTGCGATGTTCATCGGTGGGATTATTTGGGGAGGGGCCGGACTGGTTCTGTTTGTACCTTTTGCGGCCATCCTGAGAATATTAGCAGATCGGGTAGATGGCCTGAAGCCCTTGTCGGTTTTGCTGGGACCTGCTCCGAGGCATACAAGCAATTAAATAAGCACTTTTTCCCGATAAAGATGAAGCATCAATATACCGGTGGTACCGGCCATAACCAGGGTATCCATCCGCTTTTCCAATCCATAAACAAAAAGTAAGGTGATAAGGTGACCAACAACATGGTGCCGGAAATATCAAGCGTGCCAAGACATTGCAAAGACCAGGTGTATACCATGGCAGGTTTATTACCTACCGGCAAATAGTCTTTTTTGCTGCGTTTCTGCCTGTTTTTTCAAAAGGACACCAATTATAACAGTAGAACATAGATATAGAATGATCAGGATAAAGTCCAGTGGGATAATCTCATGGCATTAGTTTGATAGCGGGAACATTAGAATAATCATAATAGGTATCTAACTTTGAAAAATCTGTTATCCTGTTCGTATTGGTCAACTTTATGTGATTAAGGTCACTGTTCGAAAATGCGTCGCTGGGCATGGTTACCCGGTTTTTTTGTAATCACTGCTTGAAATAGTTAGTAATAAAATTGTTTTAAACTTTAGTACTAAGTTACTGGTAACATGACTTAATTTTTGTGTAACTACTATTGAAGTTTAAGCTATATTTAAATGGCACTGCAATCACTCAATCAGCCGATGACCGGACAGACGTCAAGTGGAAAAAACCTTGTCGCTCCTGATCACCAGGATTTCATTGCTGCGTTGCGCAACGTGGAGACACCGGCTATCAAACAGCTCCATAGTGAGCTTGCGGTTGCAATTAAATCCATCAAAGGTGTTTACCTAATCTCTAAAGAAGACATTGAAGAGTTAAAGAATGATGCGTTGTTGATCACAATCCGGAGACTACAAGATGGCCAGGTGCTTTTTGATCATACTTCTCCGGTTGCTTTTGCCCGGGGAGTGGTCATCAAATTGCTTCAAAATCGAATGAGGAAACGCAGTTTGGATGTCGTGGAGCTGGTAGATCATGACCAATCCTCCGGTTTTAATGCAGAAGAATACCTGCTCCATAAAGAAACAGAACTGAAAATAGGTAAGTTGTTGGCCAGCCTGGGTGGTGTATGCGAAAAGATTATCCGACTAAAATACTTTGACCTGATGAAGGACCAGGATATTGTCGGCCAGCAATTGGTACCTTTTTCAAATGTTGATTCTTTAAAAAGTAAGCGCTGTTTCTGTCTTAAAAAGCTGGCTGAACTGGCAAAAGAGCAGGGTATCAATTTGAAGAGTGTTTTCCTGAAGCAACAGTAAATCACTCTGATGTAAAATGATTAATTTTCGATACTAAATCGACCACACGGATGAGCACTAGGGTAGTAAAAGATATCAAATTTGATTTTTGGAGGAATTTGAAATAGGATGAACTTTGAAATCGAGTCATATTTGAATGGGGAGATGTCCGAGCCCAAAAGAAGGAATTTTGAAGAGAAGCTAGGTAATGATCCAGCATTGAAGCAAGAGACCGACGATGCAAGATATTTGCTGGAGCTTGTGAAAAATCAGTTGTTGAGGGAAAAGATTAGTTCCCTTGACAGAGAGGTAGTGCAAGAGAGAAGAGAACAGAAGGGCAGACCCAATCTTTGGATTTCTGGAGCCGCATTGTTTCTCCTGGGTGTATTTACAATCATTATTGGAATCACTAAGAATGAATTACCGGGAGAACCTGAAATGAAGCCTGGTG
>JBGTCB010000739.1:0-5697 GCA_041748995.1 Saprospiraceae bacterium
CCATTCGAGCATTATCTGATCGGCGTCCGGTTATTCTGGTCTTTTTTGGTTTTGTCTGGGGTTCCGTTTGGCTCCCGGATCCAAAGCAGACTCGGATCCTCGATGCTAGCCTCCTTCAATCGTTAAGTCTTTATCAAAGGAGTTGAAAAGTCTAAATTCCTCATGACTTCTTATGAATTCTTCCCTGCTACCAAAGAAATCCATCATTTCACTTTTAGCAATTCTTGTTTTATTGTCTGAAAGGTAGGCATTGTAAGATGTATATTTCCAGTTATCATAATGACACCCAAGATTATGATGAATAACATTATGATGAATATAACATAATAGGTACATTAAATGCGCATCATTATGTATACCCACTCGTTTCATTTTATTCATAAAGAGAGCACCTGTCCGATGCGTTTTCACTTTATGTGCTAAAGAAATACTACTTCCAAATCTTCGAAATTGATCGCTGAGAAATCCAGAAAATGGAATTTTGGCAGTAAGAAAGTTAGTAGCAGCCTGGGTGTTTTCGAGTTTGATAATGTCTCGTAAAGTATTATCAATTTCTTTAACACGTGCCAAAAAATGAAAGTGATTTGGTACCAGACAATAGGCAAAAGTGTCCAGATATCTTCCAAAAAATTTATCCCATTGCGATAGGAATCTGTCGTAATCAGCACTGTCATGAAATAGTAATAATCCTGTCCCAACCTTATTGTAGATATGATATATCTGGCCTTCCAATAGTGGTTGCCAATAGTCAACTGCCATTTTTAATACTATTATTGTTACGACAATATATAGAGAATCGATTGTAGAAGAAAGGAACACAAACCGTAATTTTTAGCAGGACCACATATGAGATCCTGGAGCCCTTTGTTAATATGAATTGGCTCCAGGATCCATCGGTGCATTGGTTGATCAGTATTGCGTTATTTCTTGTCTTTCTGGTTTATTCTGGGGTTCCGTTTGGCTCCCGGATCCAACGCAGATTCGGATCCGGGAGCTCCACAACGAGCACAGTCAAGCACGAAGAACGGACCCCAAACGGCCGGCAGGAAACATGGAGCAAGGCTGTATGTGAGATCCTGGAGCCCTTTGGGTTACAAATTGGCTCCAGGATCCATCGGTGCATTAGTTGATCAGTATTGCGTTATTTCTTGTCTTTCTGGTTTATTCTAGGGTTCCGTTTGGCTCCCGGATCCACCGTAGAATTGGAAATCAAGAGCTGGTATCTTAATGACCGGTTATCAAAACTTTTGCAATCTGCAAGGGCTTTCGTTCCGGATCAGCTAATAGCAGGTACATAGGAAACGGGTCATTACTGACCACAGGAACCCTGATCTGGTTTCCCGAAATTTTAGCATCCGAAAGGATTTTCCCATCCAGCGTGATCCACCGGTAATATTTGACGTTTGTCAGGTTTCCCTCTAATGAAACATAGTCTCTGGCGGGATTGGGATAAATAATTATTAAATCCTTTCCGGTAAAATTCCTTTCCGAAGTGGTCTCGGAGGGTGTATAGTAATAATGAGTCTTCCAATCGGGAATTTCGACATTTCCGATATAGATAAAATTTTTAACTGAAAGTACCAGGCTGTCTGCAAGACCCCGATCGGATCCATCGGTGTAAGTATACTCTAATCTCGAAGTGGGTATGAGCTGACCGGAATAAAAATCAAAAAAGAAAATTCTGCTCTCCGACAGATATCCATCATCATTGACACTGCGTTCAATTCTTAATGAAGGCTCCCAGGATTGAGTTTGTCCATTCCAGCTGTCAAAACGGGAAAGAATTTCAAACCGTTGTTGATTATAGGCGAAAGTATCCCGTGACCGGGGAAGAAATGCGAAACTGTCGACATTAAAATTATAACGGCTCCGTGTAGAAAGATTTTGCGCACTGTCGTAGACATATAAAGTTAATGATGAATAAAAATAAAAACCACCAAAACTGATCCAGGTATAAGAGGTATCGCTCAAAACAAGACCATCGTCACTAAGTATGAATGAGGTCGAATCAACCGGTATCCAGGATTGTAAATCAGGGCTCCATTTTGAATGCAATAAATAACGGGTGTTTGCAGATGATTCTTCCTGCCGGGTGCGGGTCTGATGGAGCCAAAGATTCATTACTTCATCCCACGTCTGGGCAATAATTTCCAATATGTTCCCCTGGTCGTCATAGCGGGTGATTGTCCTGGTCTTCGGTATCCAACCGGTCTGATGGTATTCCCAGTTGGTCAAGGTATCAACCCGTTGACCCTGATAGGATTTTGTAGTCCGGGATTGACTTTCCCATTGCATTCGGATTATGGACCAGATTTGCACCAACTCCTCTATGACTAAACCGGCCTGGTTGTAGTTAAAGATCGTTTTTAAAGTCGTTAAGGTGTCTCCGCCCTGGTAATCATACCTTACGATCGAATCCAGATGGGTGGAAGGTTGGGACATCAACTCTCCAGCCTGAATAACCGGAAAATAAAAAAGAAGAGCTATGGTCAGTTTTCGCATGGTGCAGGTTAAGGAACTTCAAATGCCAATCCTAAAATTAAAATTTTCCGGGGAGTTTATCGGCTTTTGTAGCTCTTTGATCGACATCCATTTACCGTTCCTCTAACTTTCTGTAACCGCCTACGAAAGTCTTCGTCTTTTATGTTAATTTCACCTGTTCTACCTGAACGCAGAATTAATCTGTCTCTGACACACATTAATCGACATCGTAATGCTTAAAAACTACTGGCGAATAGCCATGCGCGGATTCCGCCGACAACCAGCATATGCTCTTTTGAACATCTTAGGACTAACCATCGGGGTAGCAGCCACGCTGTTTATTTTACTATACATCTCGACGGAGCTGAAATATGACCGCTTTCATGAGAAGCATGATCGCATATACCGGATTTCCAGTGACATTACCGAACCGGACAATGCGTTTCGCTGGGCGGTCACCCAGACCCCACTTGGTATGCAGTTGAAAGCCGACTACCCGGAAGTCGAACATTTCACCCGCTTTATACCCAACGGCCGTACCCAATTGCAGCATGGAGAAAAGCTATTCTTTGAAGAGGATGTTTACCTCGTCGACTCAGCGGTGACCGAGGTATTCAGTTTTGATTTTCTTGAAGGAGATGCCTCCCGGGCTTTGCTGGAACCGAATTCAATTGTGCTGTCAAAAAGTGTGGCAGACCGAATTTTTGGAAACCAAAACCCGATCGGAGAATTGCTGAAAGTCCCGGGACAGGATGCATATAAAGTAACGGGAGTGTATCAGGATTTTCCCCGGTATTCACATTTGATTCCGGCAGCCCTGGGCTCAAGTAATAGCGTTGAAGGACTTATGAATCCCAGTCCTAATTCATGGGGTGGATTTGGTATTTATACCTATGTTTTACTTAAAGAAGGCACCAACTCTAAACTATTTGAGGAAAAATTAAGTGAAATTATTAAAAATCACGTGGCGGTGATTTTTGATCAGTTTAATATCAAGATAAAATATGAGTTGATCGGATTGACCGATATTCATTTAAAATCAGATTTTGAAGGCGAACCCGAACCAGTAGGAGAGATGGGATTCATTTATATTTTCGCAGCAGTGGCATTATTTATGCTTTTAATTGCTTGTATAAATTATATGAATCTCGCTACTGCCAGAGCTACCAAAAGAGCAATGGAAGTGGGCATCCGGAAAGTGCTGGGCTCTGAACGACGACAATTGATCGGACAATTCTTATCTGAATCGATTATATTTTCCCTCGTTTCAATGGTCTTTAGCTTTGCACTGGTTTTTCTTTTATTGCCGGTTTTCAATGCGGCTTTTGATTTAGAACTTTCAAGGTCACTGCTGTTTACGCCCGGTATTTTAGGAGGGGCTTTCCTTATTTTATTGGTTACCGGTATTTTGGGAGGAAGTTACCCGGCCTTTTATTTATCAGGGTTTCAACCGATTGCCGTATTAAAAGGAAAATTAGCAAAAGGGACCGGCAATCATCAATTGCGTAAGGTCCTTGTAACCGTCCAGTTTGCTATTACATTATTTATGATCATTGGTACCGGAATCATTTATGATCAGATGACTTATCTCCGAACTAAAGAATTGGGATTTGATAAGGAACATCTGATGACTTTCAGTTTACAAAGCCGGGAAGCACGGGAAAAATATCAAGTGCTCCGACAGGAACTTTTGCAAAACCCAAAAATCACCTCGATCGCAACGGCTTCAACCACCCCAGGCAGAGGTTTCGGAAAACAAGTCATGAGCGTGGAAAATTCCGAAGGAGTGGTGGATGCATATGGAGTAGATAATTATGCAGTTGATTTTGATTTTTTTCCAACTATGAATATTGAATTTGTCGCCGGTCGAAATTTTAGTCGCGAATTTGGTACTGACAGCACGCTGGCGGCGATTGTCAATGAGTCGATGGTCAAACGAATGGCCTGGGATGAGCCCATTGGAAAACGTATCCAGTTTCAGGGTAATGATACCCTGCCTTTTGCCCGGGTAGTTGGGGTGGTCAGGGATTTTCATCAGCAATCACTCTATGAACCGATTTCTCCATTGGTTTTTACACCCCGTTTCGAAAATGGACAAGTGCATCTAAAATTGGAACCACAGTCAAGTGGTGATTTGTCTGGTATTATTGCTAATGTCGAACAAATTTGGAATAGAGTTTTTCCTGGTACGCCTTTTGAATTTGATTTTGTAGATGCGGCATTTATGGAACTGTATCAGGCTGACCAGGTAAGAGCCCGTATTTTTACTCTCTTTAGCATATTGATGATATTAATTGCTTGCCTGGGACTTTTAGGTCTGGCTTCTTTCACTGCCGAACAGCGCACCAAAGAAATCGGAGTCCGAAAAATATTGGGCGCAGAAACATCCGGTATTGTGATGTTGCTGACGCGTAATTTCGTTTTCCTCGTTGCCGTGGCGAGTATTCCGGCTTTTATTGCTGCCTGGTATTTTATGAATAAGTGGCTGGATACTTTTTCTTATCATGCCGGACTTAATTATTGGTTATTTGCTTTAGCTCTGATCGTTGTAATTCTAATTACCCTAATAACTACCGGTTTTCACGCCCTTAAAGCTGCAGTACGAAATCCGGTGGAAGCGCTGAGACAGGAGTAGGCATTGTTGAACCGAATATTTTAATTAGACTTCTATTGCAATTCCGAATCTCATTCAGCAGCTTGACTGAATGACAATCCTGACATCATGTCTCGCTTTATAATATGCGGATATTTGCAGTTAAACATAATCCAGTGTAACTTGACTTCGAAAGACCCTGTTTGAGTTAAAAAGACATGTTACTACGTACCAGATAAGGGTCCCTTGCGAGATTTTAAATATCATACCGGGTACCTCCCCGTTCTTAGGCAAATACTGGAAACCGGTTGAAAAAGTTGACTATGCATAACCGTCGGAGCTTCATTCGAATGACCGGAACCCTGACCATTGGTTTCGTCATGGGACCTGCATTTTTAGGTACCGGCAGAGAGCTCGCTCCAAACCCTGAACTGCCCGGTAGTTTACGACGCTATCCGGGTATTGACTCCTGGTTGGAAGTCCTGTCTGACAACCGGATCCGGGTGTTTACCGGAAAGATCGAACTAGGGCAAGGCATTGGGATTGCGATAAAACAAGTGGTTGCAGAAGAATTATTTTGCAATCTGGAACTGGTTGAAGTGGTTTTAGCGGATACCGGTCTG
>JBGTCB010000740.1:0-3034 GCA_041748995.1 Saprospiraceae bacterium
GATATCCGCACAGCCAATATATCTTGCAGGTACAAATTCATAATCCATTTCTTCCGTCATAAATTTTTCGCTGGTGGTGAAATGTTGTCGTGCCAGATTTTTCGTTATACGGTAGAATTGAAATAAATTGTCATCGCTTAATTTTGAATTTTCCAGATAAGCAAATAGCTCATCCAGTTCTTCATTATTCAGGTTTTCCAAAGATTTAATTCCATTTTCATCCAGGTATGCTTGATATGATGTCAGTCCTTTCAAAAACTGATCGATCTCCATAGACGATGTGCAATCATTGAGGATGGTTAAAATAAACTCGGAGCGTGGCTCCCTTGTAGGGTACAAATTATGATCTACCGGGAGAATGCCTTCAGAGATTTGCCGGAAGAGTCTATATCGTTGTCGGTTTAGAGGTACCCGGGTGTATTCAGGGACTTTTTCCACGTTACATGCGGGATATAAGGCCAGACCGGCACCCATGATGGTGAGCTGTTGTATTGCTTGTCTTCTGTTCATTTTTATCAGAATATTATTGCGAAAATATAAGCAATTAAAAGTGAAATCTGCCGATGGTAATTTTCGCCATCTATTATTTAAATTCAGGAATAAATTGTTTTTCTACTACCTTTTAAAAAATATCAGGACTGAAAAATATTTTCCTCTTTAATCTCAGAAACCTGACTCACCATCTGCCAGCAAGGTTATAAAACTATTGGCTTCTGCCACAAACTGAGCCGTACCCTCCCGTACCCGAACCGGACGACGGGCAGCGTAATTACTTTTTTCATTGGTCACCCGGATTTTTATCCATTCAATATCCGAAGGTAATCCCTGGAGAGTTACCGGACGGGTAGCTCCGTTGTTTACTAAATGAATCACATAAATACCTCTCTCCATATCTCCCAGTCCACTGCACTCTACATTTTCCTTATCCGCAGAGACGGGCATATATTTTAAATCTGCCGGTAAGTTAGCCATTTGTTTAAAATTCCAGAATCGCTGAGTTGGTCTCAATGGAATCTCATGATTGCCAAAAACTCCACCTCCCTCCAAAGGAGAGTAATCGGCAGTCAACTGCCACTGAAGGATAGACTCGGGTTGGCAAATCCGGAGAATCCGGGTATAGAGATTCATTTCTTCCATCGCATAAGTCGGTTCGGAAAAAATATCGGGATAACGCCAGGCACCGGCATCCATGCTCCCTTCACCTACCAAAAGTGGCAACTGCATTCTTTCCGCCGCGGCTGTCCATTGTTGAAGGTTTTCATCCGTATATCCCCGCCAGGAATGAAAAGACACTGCGCCGATGTATTGATGGGTGTCCGAGTCGTCCATCGCTATTTTTATAAAGGGCCAACCATTCGCATCGGCGGTATCCCCCAATAAAAGTTTAGTCTTAAGACCACGTTTTTGCAGATGAGCCCCCAGGTCCTTGATAAACCGGGCATGTTCTTCCGGAGTCTGACGGATATCGATGCCAAGATCCGACTCATTAAATGAAAACATGACAAATTCAAAACCATAGTGATCCCTGGCATACTGAATATAATCACCGATCGATTGATAGATTTGCTCCAGTTTCTCCTGGTTTAAAGGATTACCCCGGAGGCCACCGGGCTGCGACCCGAAACGCATATCACCTTCGATCGCCCAGTCAGGACCTGACCAGTCCGAGAGTATTACGGGCATACCCAGACTATCCAGTCGTTTTGCCATTTTCATGGCTGCCTCCACCCGGGGATGCAAACCTTTTCCTTGAGCTTCTTGCACCGGATTTGTATTTTCCTCCGGATGCCAGAAGCGCCAGGGCATTTCTACTCTTCCCCAGCGAACCTCCAGGTTTTCCAGACAATAATCAATCACCGGAGGATCGGTTGTTGAATTTTGTAACCGGAAATTTCCACCAAATCCTTTGTAGGGCCTGCCGGGTTTAGTGGTGTCTAAAACCAGTGCCAGGGGACTCCAATCGGCAGTCCCACTGGCGCAGATTGTAAAGGACTTGTAGGTTGAGGTTCCTTTTTTAAGGTGTCCTGTCATCAGGGCAAAATATACCTGCAACGGTGCCTGTGGGTCAGTATCCCGACACACAAAAATTTCAGTTCCTTCGTTGATCGATATATCCAGCTGCCGGGTGGTACTTTTTATCATGAGGCCCCGGGCAGAACCCCGAACGATTTCCAAACCGCTGGAAGGTATCACCTGGTGAAGCGACGTAGGAGTGGGGTTCACCAGATGTATTTCGGCATCTGCATATTGATCTACCGGTAGTTCAAGCATAAAAAAAGCACCGATCATCTGCGTATCTTTTTCATTGCGAAAATGAATACGCACGTTAGCTTTGCCGGCACCAAGGTCTTCCACCGATTGGTCATAGAAAAAACTATCCAGCCGGATGGGAGTAAACTGGATGTTTCCATTGCGTTGATAGGAATATCCTGCCCTTTCTTTAGCAGTCTTCCGGATGTCAGACCAATCGTTACCTACCAGACCCAATGTGCTGTTGAGTTCCATAAGCTCGCCATCGAGCCGGATACCCCTGATGTTACTCCACGGCGCTACTTCCGGCTGTCCGGCCAGCGATGTGAATGCCAGCAAACACCAGGACATTAAAGTTAGGACCTTGAACATCGACATATCTTACCTTACGTGCTGACCTTAAAAATTTTACTAATGTGACAATGTCCTGGGTATTCCATAGAATGCCCAGGATCAGGAGTTATAGAAATGAAACCGTTTCTATAACCAATTAGCAGAGTGATTAGCTGATTTAAAGCAGTTGGAGGGCACGACCTGTCTATCGTACCCGCTAAAAGTAAGAAAAAAATAGGAAGGTGTGTATTAAAGCATCATGAAACGATTAAGCCAGAATGCTATCTTGGATCATTAGAGAGTGTAAGACATGGTCTTGGTCTATTATGACGAGATATTGCTGATAAGATCTGTAAAGACCGACAACGAGATAAAACTTCGAAGAGACAAAATCAGTGTTGTCAATTGTAAGCAAGTTAGATGCTATATTTATTTGCGAATCGCAACACTA
>JBGTCB010000741.1:0-7871 GCA_041748995.1 Saprospiraceae bacterium
AGAGTGGAAAAAGCCTATCAACAAGCGGAGATTATATCCTTAAACAACGAGGTCAACCCTCATATGATTTCCAATACTCTCAATAACATATCGACATTAATTACAACTGACATCAATGAGGCAAAAAGGATGATCGTTGACTTTGCACAGTTATTAAGGCAAAATTTAAAAAGCAAAGACACGATCTACACGACACTTCATCACGAGCGAAAATTCATTAAAAGCTATGTCAATCTCCAAAATATTCACTCTCATAAAAAATACAAAGTATCCTTCCTTTTCGCCGACGAACTCGAATATGCCATTCTACCGAAGATGATTTTGCAACCTCTGGTCGAAAATGCCATTAAACACAGTACGATTGACGAGGCCAATACATTGAAAATCGAAATCATTGCTGAAAGATCCGGCCAGCATCTTTCCGTCCTTGTGAAAAACAAAATCAAAAAAAATCATACGGAAAAGAGTCCTTCCATCACAGGCATTGGTACTGAAAACATTATGAAGCGACTTAAAGTATTGTATCACAATAATTTTGTGTTTGACTTAAACGAAAATGCTAAATATTTTACTTGTAAACTAATAATTCCATTCAGCTTTGATTCAAACGTTTTACCAACTTAAATCACCCTGCTATGTTAGAAAATTCAAACAAAATAAAAACGATTATCATTGACGATGAACAATTGGCAAGAACCAGAATCAGAAATCTCTTAGTGGATCATTCTGAATTTTCCATCAAGGGAGAAGCGGCCAGCGGTCAGGAAGGTATCAGTTTAATCCAACACATAAACCCTGACTGTATTTTCCTTGACATTTCATTACCTGGAATTGATGGTTTTTCAATTATTGAACAAACCGAGACTGAAAAAGAACCTATTATCATTGTAGTTAGTGGTTCAGAAGAGCACGCTTTGAAAGCGTTTGACTTTTATGCGTTTGATTATTTACTAAAGCCATACAAAGACACCAGATTTGAGAAAACAGTGCACAAAATCATCGATCAATTTACTAAAGCCAACCAACCTGCAGATCGACTTTTGAAGCATCCTAAAGAAGTCAGATTTGAAAAATTGAAAGCATCCAGTAATCTTATTCCAATAAAAAATACGGGAAAAATTCAATTTGTCGAAACCAGAGACATTCAGTATGTCGAAGCTTCAGGATATTATATTGAAATAAATCTTGCGGATAAAAAGCATTTGCTTCGTCAGTCGATGGCGAAGATTATTGACAGGTTGGATTCATCCAATTTTATTCGTATACACCGATCTATTATTATCAATCTTCAATTTATGCAAGAGATCATCCGGTCAACAGGTAAAGAATATGCAATTAAAATGAAAAACGGGAAGATTTTTAAAGTGAGTAAATCTTATAAAAAAGAATTATTTGAAAAATTGAATTTGTAACCTGTTATCACGTCTATTATACCAATCAAAACGATTTAGAAGCATCTCTTGTTTGTGCTGGATATGATGCCCATCCCTTAGGGAAGCCTAGTGTATCATTTCCGAAATACCTGATACTAAGGACGGTTTCTTTTTCGCCATCTCTTCATCATCGAAATCCTTATATAGCTACGGCTATACGCAGTTTCGCTTCTTCGACCTGACAAAAAACAATCTCGTCCATAATATCATTTATTCATTTACTTCAGAAACGATGCACTAGCAATTTTATAAATCGATCTTACAAAAATCAGAAAATATAAGAATGGATTTCTCACCGAATGATCCGGAACAATTTGTAGCTGACCGCATTCACTTCGTGATGAATTCTGGCGATATAAATTCCCTCAGGCCAATGACTCACATCGATGCTCACAACAGAGATCAATTTATTTAGGTGATTCGTTTTTCTACCTGTTATATCGAAAATATCCAGAGTGCCCTGATAATCGGATCGGGAGCTCCGAATAGTGAGTAGATCCCGGACAGGATTTGGAAATAATAACCATTCGTCTATAATCGCCACCTCCCGAACAGGAGTCACCAAATTGATTGCTTCCTCAATAGCTAACAAGGCATTAATCCGGCCATAGCCATGCGACATATTAGGAGAAGTCTGCTGATCATCAGGAGAACATTGCAGTAAATCAGGCTTTGGTATTGCTGAGCTTTCGATAATATCCTCAATCATTTCAACCTGGCCCCTTAAATCGGGTCGCGCCGAAATAACCAGAGCCGCCAAACCTGCTACATGAGGGCCAGCCATGCTTGTTCCGGTTAACAAACCATATCTTCCACCCTTAATGGATGATAAAACCCCGCGGCCGGGTGCAGTGACGTTGGGTTTGAGTAGAAAACTACCATCTACAGAAACCGGTCCTTTACTGCTAAAACTGGAAAGAGAATCATTCATATCAATGGACCCAACCGTCATAGATTCTTCATAAATAGCCGCAGGGTTATCAATCGTCGAACATCCCTGAGTACCACTATTGCCAGCTGATGCCACCACCATTATACCTGCCAGCTTCAGGTTACTAATCGCCGTTTCCAAAATTGAAAAATTGGTTGAATCACAACCTTCGACTTCGATACAGGCCCAGCTGTTGTTGATAATATCCGGAGCCTGATCGGGGTCCGGATTTTCATTATTTAAATCCGTAGGGGCTAAAAACCATTCGAAACCCTCTAGATAGGAGGCAAGGGATCCAAATCCTCTTTCCATATTTCGCACACCAATCCAGCGTGCTTCCGGTGCAACACCAACAGTCATACCCTCGGAAACATCATTCCCAACCATGGTGCCTGTTGTATGGGTACCGTGACTGCTGGCGGCATCATCACATGGTTCTCTGACACTTAAGCCACAAGGGTTTGTGGAATCCGTGATCACTGAATCACGGTGCAACGGACTTATTTCATGAATCGCATCATGCCAATGATAGTTATGGTCCGGTACTGTTCCATTCCATCCCTTATAATTATTGATCAATGCCGGGTGCCTCCAGTCAATACCTGTATCATTACCTCCGACTACCACACCTTGTCCCCGATAGCCCATTTCCCAAACCTTGTCTGCTTCAATAAGCGTGAGACCCCAGGGCAGATCCCCCAGATTCCTGGTTAGAGGGTCTATGGCAAATTTCTCGGCCGGGTCATCCGATAGACGAACCGGTGTATTTGCGCTGATAGAAATGACTTCGTCCATTTTCCACAACCTGGTAATCATTGTCGAATCAAGATCAGCACAAATAACATTAGCAATACAGAAACAACGATGAGGATAACTTCCGGCATCCAGCATTTGTCGAACTCTCAGCTGCGATTGAATCGAGTGATCCCAAAGACGGTTATAAATAAACCGCCCTTTTTCTGTCTTTGATTGGAGGCTCCTGGCTTGTTCAAGGCCGGAAGCTGGTTTAAATGATATCAGGCAACTGGTAAAATCAGGAATCCCGTCCTCCGGCAAACCTTTCTGAGCCTGGATTCTTTGGGCAAATACCAGGAAGCAAATGACCGGCAACAGCACCATTATGTTGTAGCCAATCCCAGAAAATTTGTTGAATCTATCCATGCAGCATCTAAGAATCAAACTTGTAAACGAATCAAGAGATTGAATATTTAATAATTTGCAGGCAAATCAGAGGAATGCAAAAACTATTTTTTACTTATCTGATCTTAGGGGGCACTTTGTCTCAAATATTTAGTCAGGACAAAGTTTCGCTAGCAGAAGGTGCCTATTTTCAATGGAAATCGATTGAAAAAACTAGTCTGTCAGACGACGGTCAGTGGCTAGTATATGAGCTGAATCCCAATAAAGGTGATGGCAAATTAATTGTACGAAGCACCCATGATGATTTAAAAGTTTTTAGTATCGACCGGGCAAAAAATGCCCATATCGATCCGGAAACAAGCATCCTTTCGTGTCTGGTTTCCCCTCCACAAGTGGTCATCGATTCCTTAAAAAGGAAAAAAATCAAGGATAAGGATTTACCTTGTGATACCCTGCTCCTGTTGGATCTAAGCAGCAAAGAAAAATCCATAATCCCAAGTATAAAAGCTTTGAAGAATCCTGAAAAATGGGGCGGCTGGATTTTTTATACCCTCGACACCGACCGTGATTCCCTCCTCCAAAAACAGCTTTCCAGAAAATTGCAAAAAGAAGAGTTTGTTTTAGTTGTGCAAAACCTGAAGACCCTCACTAAGGATACACTCGCTTTCATTCAATCTTATGACCTGGCCGAGGAGACCCCGGTTTTCTATATAAATCAAAATGCGCCGGATTCATCAAAGAAAACGAGCATCCACTACTTCAATCTCCTCGATGATCACAAAACTTTGGTTTATGATGGAGTCGGCCAGGTTAAAAACCTCAAGACAACTAAGGATGGTCAAATCCTTGCCTTTTTAGCAGATCCGGATACTTCCCACCATATGATTCCTCTGTATGAACAATTCATTTGGAAGGTTCAGGTAGGTGAGCCGATCCGACTCGCCACAAGCGCTGATCAGACTTTACCAAACGACTGGATTATTTCTGAACACTTTAATAATTATTTTTCACCGGATAAACAAAAACTATTCTTAGGGCTGACTCCAATGCCGATACTGAGAGATACCACCTTATTACCGGATGAGATTGTGGAAGTTGAAATATGGAATTACCAGGATGAAATCTTGTATACCCAGCAGGAGGTTCAGGAAAAAGAAGAACGGAATCGCAGCTACCTTTCCGTCTATGATCTGGCAGAAAATGCGCTAATCCCCCTTGGGCGACCCTCGATTCCTACCATTAAACCACACGAAGATCTGGAGCTTGAATGGGTGATCGGGCTGGATGATTTAACAAAGCAGAAGGCGAGAAGCTGGGAAGGAAAGATCTATAAGGATCTGTATCTTATCTCCACTGTGGATGGCAGTGCGGAATTATTAAGAACTAACATTAATGGTAGTCCAACCTGGTCACCGGCAGGAAAGTACATCTTTTGGTATGAGGATTCGGACACCACCTGGTATTTGTATTCCCTCCCGGAAGAACGCCTGATCAACCTGACTAATCACCACCCGAGATTTAGTGATGAACTCAATGATCAACCTGATTATCCCAATAGTTATGGTCTGATGGGATGGAGCCAAAACGACGAAAAAGTGTATCTGTATGATCGATATGATATTTGGGAATTTAATCCTTCCGAGCTGAATTCGCCCATCCGGATCACGAAAGGCCGGGAAAAAAATCTGGAATACCGTTATGTGAGCTTAGACCAGGAAGAGAAATATCTTCCACCAGGAGAATGGCTGATCAGGGGTTTTAATCAAGTATCTAAAGCTGAAGAATATAATCTCTTCGACTCTGGCAACGGCGAAATGAGAAATTTACTGGAAGGAAATTTCCGTCTTGATCGCACGCCAATAAAAGCGAAGAAAAGTGATGAAATCATTTTTACCAGAGAAAGCTTTGAAGAATTTCCCGATCTCTATCTCTGTAAGGGTTTCAATTTTTCGGCTGCTAGAAAAATGACGAGTGCTAATAAACAACAAGAAAATTACTTATGGGGTCAAATCGAGTTGGTCAGCTGGACTTCTTTTGACGGTCAAAAACTTGAAGGTCTTTTGGTCACTCCGGAAGGATTTGATTCTACCAGGAAGTATCCGATGATCGTCAATTTTTATGAAAGAAGTTCCGACAACCTGCATGCGCATCATGCACCCGCTCCAGGTCGATCGACAATTAATTACAGCTACTATGCCAGCAATGGATATGTTATATTTAATCCTGATATTGTTTACACGATAGGCTATCCGGGTGAGAGCGCTTACAATGCTGTCGTCTCAGGTACCAGGGCAATCATCGATATGGGATTTATTGACACGGCGAGGATTGCTTTACAGGGACACAGTTGGGGTGGTTATCAGATTGCTCATATCCTTACCAAAACAAATTTATTTGCCTGCGCTGAATCGGGAGCCCCGGTGGTCAATATGATCAGTGCTTACGGTGGTATACGGTGGGGCACAGGACTGAGCCGAATGTTTCAGTATGAACACACTCAAAGCAGACTGGGTGCTACTTTATGGCAGCAGCCCGATCTCTACCTTGAAAATTCTCCGATTTTTAATGTGGACAAAATTGAGACACCCGTACTGATTTTGCATAATGACGAAGACAGCGCCGTACCCTGGTACCAGGGTATTGAGTTTTTCGTGGCGATGCGCCGGTTAAACAAACCAGCCTGGTTGTTGAATTACAATGGCGAACCCCACTGGCCGGTCAAGTGGCAGAACCGATTGGATTTTAATCGCCGGCTTTTTCAGTTTTTTGAACATTTCCTTAAGGATGCCCCGATGCCGGTTTGGATGAAGCAAGGTGTGCGAGCAGTGGATAAGGGCATCGACACTGGTCTTGAATTGACGCCTGGAGAAGACAACTGAATACCAATTTTAGATAGTGGCAGGCCTCGGTTACATCAAGTTGATTAAATCCAGGGGGTTGTTGTGAGTTCTATCACCTGCACTCCTAGTAGCCAGGACCTATTCACATTGTGCGAAGAAATAAAAATTACCAGGACCTCACGACTCCCACCGGCATATGTTCATCAAACCTGCCGGCCAGGATCGGGGTTTGTGCCATTTTGGTATAACTCCTTACACTGTTGTAGACATACTTATAAAGTTCGGTGACTGAAACGATGTTATCACCATTAGTATCTGCATGTCCTTTTAACCCTTTAATGAGGAAATGGCTGAAGATGCCCTGGCGCAAACCCTCCGACTCCAGAGAGTATTCCTCTTTTTTGGAAGACAAAAGAAAAGCGGTACCTCCGCTGGTTTCATTTAATTTGCCGTAGAGCATCTCTACAGATTGGGTTAGGGTGGTCCGGCTGCTCAGAAGACTACCTGAGTAACAGGCATCTGCCACGTATAATTTTTGCTTGGCTTTGCAAGATTGCAGGCGTTCCTTAACTTCCTCATAGGCTAGTGAGTTCTGATAACCATCTGAATCGATGGGCAAAAAATGCCCGTTAATGCCATGCCCGGAAAAAAAACAAAAAACAGCGTCATTTTCTCCTGCCCGGGCTACCAGGTCATCAAGAGACTTCATAATGTTACGTTTGGTAGCACTTTCATCAATCAGGATACTTATCTGTTCGTCGGGAAGAGCGCCTCCCTCGGGGCTCTTTAAAAAAGCATAGACCCGGTAAGCATCATCATCGGTATATTTAAGGGATTCAAATTTTTCATACCGGGAAACTCCGACCAACAGTGCATATATCTTACTATCCTTCTTTTTCCTGGATGCAAGATCAGCTTTGAGTATTTTACTACCCCTGATAAACTGACCATTTTGCCAAACACCGTCCAGGACATCACCGCTTTGATACTCCATCTTGCCCTGACCATTCGGTTGGTCTTTAAACCATTCACCAACATATTTATCCCCATTCTGATACAAACAGATACCCTGACCATGAGGAGATCCGTTGAGAAATTCCCCTTCATAGCGAGAACCATCACCGTAGTCCAGTTTACCAATGCCTGAGGTGCAATCCTCGATATTGCAATCCTGCAGGTCTTCATAAACCAGATCCGTCTCAGACTCTTCAGGTTTTGGTTGCTCCCTTGCACCTTCCTGCTGTAAGAGTTTGCCTTCAGACCAGATTCCCACGACTGTTTCATCATCCGGCTTATACATACTACCATCTCCATGAGGCTTTCCATCCTTCCAATAGCCTTCGTAACGGTTGCCATTCTTAAACTGGTAAATGCCATATCCATGAAATCGATTGGCAACAAACTGTCCGGAAAAAGTTTCACCGGAAGTGAAGATCATTTTTCCTTCACCCTCTTTCAGGCTCTTTTTCCAATGTCCCACATACTTATTTCCGTTTGAGAAAATCAAGGTCCCCAGGCAATTCGGTT
>JBGTCB010000742.1:0-9831 GCA_041748995.1 Saprospiraceae bacterium
GCTTGCATCTTATTAAATTTTTACTCATTCAGAGGTAAATAGAGGTGCCCTCTTTTCATCCATATCTCTTGAGAGACATGTGACGAACTCCAGATGAGACAACATGACCAGCAAGATTGTTTTCGCAGACCAGCTCAAAAGGTGAAATTGCGGCGACTATCTGACCGAGTCACGATGAGTTCCCACTCAATGTTTATTAAACTCAAGGGATAATGACGTCCCGTAAAGGTGACCGCTTATTCAGTTCACCATCAATACCATCGATCGGTCATTGTTCCATTGCCATTGGATCACACCCACACCGACGCACCCGCACTTACTCCCAACGGTTTTCTATCTACTGCGGAGCACCATTCTCCACCCAACAGCTGATCTTATTAATATTGTCCTGAGATAGTGCCATGCTACCGGCCGGAGGCATTGTTTTAGCAACAACCCTTGTCCGTATAAGCGCTCTGCGGGCAAAAACACCATCATATGTTGTATAATCCGGTATAGAAGGATCTCCCCCATGACAAGTTGGTAAAGCACAATGCGTATCAAGGATTGCCTTGATACCCTGGTTGTAAGTCACATCAATTGTACTGCAATCAAGATTGTTATTGTCGTCCGGATCGCCGTTGTCATCCTTGGAGCATGAGGAAACCATTAAGAGAGAGACAAAGAGTGATAAAGCAAAATACGTTTTCATAGCATGATCAATTAGAGATGATTTTAACAATAGTTATCTGCAGAAATAACGATCCTAAGTCGGTTTTTATGACGGATCCTAAGGTACTTGGCTACCTCGGAAATTCGCAGATAATTTATCAGAGATGAATGCAGACACCGCCTTCACTGCTTTATCGTCGGGTCGAACTGGGATGCATTCCGTTTTTATCTGACTCATAATCAACAAAGTAAAGCTGGAATAGCAGTTAGTCAAGAAAATTTTTGAAAAAAGGACTGTATTGACTATGAACCATCATGATCGAAGAGATCAAATCTGCCCAACCGGGAATTAAGTATGCTGATTCGTAAAATTATAAAGTATGAGCCTGATTATTTAGTCTGAAATGCATTGCATGGGTTTCTTCCGTTTCCCTGCCGATCTCCGTCTTTTATAGGAAAACAAAAAAAAGTTTAGCACTAATTCAACCATCTGACCTGGGGTCGGATGTCCTATTTTGCGGCATTTTATCCTGTTTTTCAGGGTCTTACAGATGTCGGTATTTTTTAATGTAAAAGAATTTGGTATTATTTTTGATCGTAATATGTTTTTCAAAATGTAATACATGCGGAGGTTCACTTTTGCGACTTTAATGATCATATTGATGCAGTTTCAGGGATGGACTCAGGGCATTCCCAACTGCCGGGAAATCAATGCCAGTGTCGATGCATTCGGCATGATCCAATTTACACCGTCTGACCTGATCACGAATGTTGCAACCGGCATAGATTCCGTTACGATTCTTATAACCGGAGATCTCGATGAGGTTCTTTATGGTCCGGTCAAAGTACATGTTAATGATCCGGTCATTACAGAAGCATGCAGGTATGTCGGAAAAGTGTTGAAAGTTAATTTCCGCAACGACCTGGGTGCCTGCTGGTCTGGATTGTCCGTTAAGAAAATCTATGGACCTTTCATACAGGGAAGGGTCTTCGATGTCTATTGTTTCGATGACCTGGTTCAGGGTCCGCTGACCGCTCCAATCACCGTAGATCTATGCGGAAGCGTCACAAAATCCAATTTCGTTTCAGATTGGTTGATACCGTATCCATGCTTGCCCGGGATCCAGGATACGGCGAAAGTCATTTTGCGGGAATGGGAAGCCATCGGAAAAGATGGTGTTCGTGGGGTTGGATATGATACCATTGTTGTCTTTTACCTACCTGAGATTGCTGCTCAAAATATATACTGCGTTGAAAAGGATACGATTTATTGCAGTGATCTCACGACACTGACGGGACCCACTATTAGTATTCCCTCTCTTCCCTTAAATCCAGCTTCCTGTGTAGATTTACAATTAATCGTAATTACCGATTCTAATCATGATGGCATTCTGGAGTTTTCCACGAGACTTTTTGATGATAAATGCCAATTTAGTACCCATCTTACAACCGAGATTTTTGAAATCGATTGTTCCAAACAATATAAAATCACGCTCGATATCAAGCAGACCTGCTATGGCGCTCCTCAAACATTTTGTCTGGCGTCAGTACCTGTCGGTACGTTACCTAATACTGCAGAGAATATAGCACCAGGATACTGGCGATGCGAGTTCTGGCTGATCGACCTAGACACGCTTGCTCCAGACCTTCACTGTAAGTATCCTATTCTGTTTCGGGGAGAGTTTGCTCTCGATCAATGGACGGAGGTGAAAGTGGGAGATGGTTTTGTTGATACAACCTGGTCTCCGTATGAAATTCAACTGATCGGTCCGGATGCCGGATTTTCGGGATACACCAATTATTGCGTCGAAGTGCAAAAAGACACGGTTTTGGCTTTTGCCTGGGAATATCGATCATCAAATTCAGATGCTGCATTTGATCCTTTTGGATATACGCTTAATGGTATTTTTTATCAGTTGACTGATAATGTTTCCGGTCTGAGCAGTGGTGATGTTTACCAAAATAATTACAAGATTGTAGAGCTTCGGTCTGGAGATGTTTTCTGTTTTTCGCAACAGTCAACCGATGGTGTGAAGGGTGAAGCTGTCACAACGATCAAACAATTGCCAATCATTACGACGTCTGATCATGATTGCACGGCTCACACTTACATCCCCCCGGTGACGGTTGAAGACGACTGGTCCGGGGTTAAAAGTGTAAAAGCCCGGATACCAGGTATCGGCACCTACGTAATGTCTTATAATGAGACAAATCACTGTTACGAATCGCACGTAAGAGCTTTACTTCCACATAGGCTGGATCCTTACATGATCATCTATGAGGCACTCGATAGCTGCCACAATACTACAATCGATACTTGTTACCTGCTGGTCAAGGACCGGGTCAAACCGACGGCGATTGTTAATAAGGAAATGATTTTAAGTCTTTCGGAGAAAAAGGTCTGGATAGATGCCGAAAGTTTTGATGAGGGAAGTTTTGATAATTGTGAAGTTAATCTGTTCCTGGCACGCCGGACAGACTGGTACGAGGCTTGTATTGATCTCTGCAATGATATGTTGGCGATCTGTGTTAATAAACATGGTGATACGCTATGGTTGCCGCAACTGGAAACCAACAAAGATCTGGATCCCGTGGAAGCCCATTACAGTCAAAACCTGCAGTGGTGGAAGGAAGATCTGCAACCCTGTACGAATATTATTTATAATTCATGGATTTATGATCTGATAAAACGCGGCACTTATTCGTGTATTGAACATCCCTATGAAATCAATGAATATTATATCCGGGATCTGATTGAAGAATGTCTGCCCTCAATCATGGATTACCTGATACCTGTTGCATTGCATCCGGATCCATACCGTGAAGGTGAAGAAGTCCAGTCCCAGGAAGATTTTAAAGTCGACAGACGGCTGCTCGAGACCTATGATCAGATTGGTGGAGGATGGAGCGACCAGGTACCGTTTGATTGTTCTGATGCATGTGGTTCGGTCAAAGTCGAGATTCTGGTGATGGATTATTGGTGTAACTGGTCCAGAGCCTGGACTGAGGTGTGGGTAGAAGACAAAGTGCCAGTTCAGGTAGTAAGTGAAGTTGAAGATATCGAGATAACATGCAAAATTTATAAAACAGCCAGATATGAGCTGGAAGGTTACAAACATCCACTGAGTATAGAGTCCATTATTGACTTAGCTAAAGAAAAAGACGATGTTGCCATGGGTGCCCTGGATGATATATTCGGTGGCTATCTTAAAGTATGGAAGGGCCCCTATGGCAATTTTTTAGATGAAAATGGAAGTGAAGTTTTAATAAAAATTCCATTTGTTGACTCGTCTTGTTACTGTGAAATTGAAGAAATCGTCCAGAAACGCTATTATGACGAGCATCTGGGATATTATTGGAAGGCCGACACCATCTGGGAATGTGGCTATGAAGTGGTTAGGGATACTTTTACCCAGGGTCTGGTTCTTGCCAATTGCAGTGATTATATCGGATGCGATCAAGAGGTCTGGTATGACATCGACCATTGTGGCGAAGGATATATTTACCGGAAGTTCAAGTTCTGGCAGGGTTGTCCAACTGCTTATTACGCCAATGACAGTTTACCGGAGTCTCTGAAGATTTCCCATGTTCCCGATACGATCACCCGCACTCAGCGAATCCGGATTTACAACCAGTGTAGTCTCGATAAGCACATGTTTGAAGTTCCTGAGGATGTAGAGCTGTTTTCGTGTGGCATTGAATATGACAATAAGGGTTCGGGTAAAGTAGGCGGTGAACTGCATCCGGATTACACGGGTTGGTTGCGTTACCAGTTTGACGATGAATGCCGGATCATTGGCATCGATTATGAAGACAAGGTATTTAAAATTGTAGGAGGAGAGCAGGCTTGTTATAAAATTCTGCGCACCTGGTATTTTATGGATTGGTGTGACGGTCAGCCGGTCAGCAACTATTGGTATCGTGAAAGAGGTTTAGCTGTTGACAGCTGTATCCAGCATTTATTTGTGGTCGATACCTTGACTCCCGAATGTGTGATTTCCGGTCCAGTTGAAGAAGGAGGTACCGTGGAAGTAGGGGATTGCTATTATGATTTTAATGCGGAAGTTCAGATATCCGACTCTTGTGGTGTTGCTTTTTACCGCTGGGAGTTATATGAAGTAAGTAACCTCAGTCAGATTGAATTAATTGATGATTTCCAGAGTGCTAAATTGGTTAACCCGGAATCCACCTTCAATGTTTCAGTGGCGGGTTTGGATCCAGGCAATTACCGTTTAAAAGTGCTTGTAACGGATGAATGTAACAATGAGGGAGAATGTCTCTATCATTTTGAATTAATTACCGTAAAAAAGCCGGCAGCGATCTGTCTTACTTCGCTGACTACCCGGTTAAATCCAATGGATCTAAATCAGGACGGATTGATTGATACCGCTATAGTCACCATTTGGGCGAGCGAATATGATCGAAGCAGCCGTGAGGCTTGTAATGATACGGCACTTGAATTCAGGTTGGAATTAAAAGATGGGGTGGATGATGAAACCTGGTTGGAAGATACCGATAGTTTGCAATTAGGATGTGTGCATATTGGCACCCAGATCCTGCGTCTTTGGGTAATAAGCTGGCCGAGTGGTACGGCTGATTATTGCGACATCGTGGCAGTGGTCGTAAGTAATTCCGGATGTCCCGAATCCACGACCGATACGTTAGAATCGGTAAGTCAGCTGGTCCATGAGCAGCAACATACGAATGTACAAACAAAAAAATCAGATAGCCGGGAGGAATTTTTAGATATAAAGATTCCTTTTAAACTGGAAAATAGCGGAAATTCCACTGGAAATGGATTTATTCTTCAACAAAATTATCCAAATCCATTTTACTCTGAAACAACCATTGGATTTATCCTGCCTCATTCTATGGAGGCCACCATCTCCTTATTTAATATCAATGGTCAGATTATTCAACGTATTCAGGGAGCATTTTTATCGGGTGAAAATCGGATAACATTAAATAATGATTTATTTCCCGGTGGAGGTATTTATTATTACCAATTAAGCACTCCGGATTTTCAGAATACCAAACGTATGGTATTTATTAAATGATTTCTCAAGACAGGTAAATTAATTACCACTTACCTGATCAATAAATCTTGTAAAGTTGATAGCTGCCTATTACTACCGGTAGTTAAAATTATCAACTTATAACCAAAACTGCGTACACACCAGTTCCCTTCGATAGAGAAGGTAACACGTAAAAGTATTGGAGGGTGGCTTTCAGTCACCCTCTGATTCTTGTTTTGTCTATTTCTAATATTTACCTGAACTACTTTCTATTCACTTTTAATGGATAATTTCCTCCCGTGACTTGTTTTGCGTATCTTTCCGGAGGTTAAAAAAGTGGTTACACATCGATTATGAACAGAAGAGATTTTCTCCAGAATTCCGGATCACTGACTGCCGCCGGATTGAGTAGTACTGCGCTAATAAATAGTGAATTTCAACGCCATATAATGATGTCATTACCTTCGGAACTGCGTATTCTTTTTCAGGGTGACTCCATTACCGATGCAGGCCGGGACCGGGGTGATTATTACGCCAATAGTGGTCGGGGAATGGGTGGAGGTTATGTCTACCAGATCGTGGCTGATTTACTGGCTACCCATCCACAGGCCGGTCTGCAATGCTTTAATCGCGGCATTAGTGGTCATAAGGTTTATCAATTGGCTGAACGCTGGGATCTCGATTGTCTGGCATTAAAGCCTGATGTCATCAGTATCCTGATTGGAGTAAACGATTATTGGCATATGCTCAATGGCAATTATGCAGGAACGGCAGAAATCTATGAAAATGATTTCCGGACGCTATTGAAGAATACTAAAAGCGAATTGCCTGAAGTGAAACTGATCATTGGCGAGCCATTTGCGGTAGCAGGCGGAACGGCGATTAATGAAAAATGGAATGACTTTGGTCAATACCGTTTGATAGCCAAAAAACTAGCTGGTGAATTTGGAGCAGCTTTTGTTCCCTACCATAGCATTTTTGCCGATGCGCTCAAATTAGCTCCAGCCTCCTATTGGTGTCCGGATGGGGTACATCCTTCCATTTCCGGAGCTCACCTGATGAAAACTGCCTGGTTAGATGCTTTTCAAAAAATGATGATTTAAGGTTGTAAGATCGTTTTATAATCAGACTCCTGTCAATTTGATATTATTTGCACGCACAGGATCCTTTTTATCCGTTTTAGATTTGTCATATAACTTTTTCATTCCAGGGTTAAATGAATAACTGTTGTTTATTATCACCGCTGCTGCGAAGGGTATTTATGCCCGGAGGCATCTTCATGTCACTGGTATTTGTTGTGAGCATAGATGCCCAGAATTCATGGAGCATCCGCTATGAAGGACTAGGTACTTTCAGTTCACCACGCTGCTCTGACCTCAATGGTGATGGAGTGAAGGACATCATTTTTGGAGCTGGGAGAGAAGAATTTATTGCTTGCGATAGTGCGGTGCTGGCACTGGATGGTGCTACTGGAAAAATGCTGTGGAACGTTCCGTCACGGGACCAGATTTTTGGCTCCGCTGGATTAAAGGACTTGAATGGAGACGGAATTGATGATATAGTGATTGGTGGTCGCTCTGCAGAGCTTAAGGCAATCAACGGGGCAGATGGTTCAATCCTTTGGGAATTTTTTAAGTCCAGAAGTACGGATGAATCCCGGAAAGCCGGTTGGTATAATTTCTATAATCCCCAGTTTATTGATGATGTCGATGGAGATGGTCTGGATGATATAATCGTCTCAAATGGAGGTGATGTCTTGGCAGAGCCCTATGACACCAATCGACCAGCTGGTCATTTAGTGGTCCTGAATAGCCGGACAGGTATAAAAATTGCTAAAGCAGGCATGCCGGATGGAAAGGAAATTTACATGTCAATTATTTGTTTTCGCCCTGCTTCAGATCAGTCTTATAAAGTCATATTCGGAACCGGAGGGGAGACTCTCGGAGGTAGCTTATTTGTTGCCGATCTGGAGGATGTTTTGAGGGAGGACTTGTCCGGGGCACGGAAATTAGCCACTGCTCCGCATAAAGGATTTATTGCACCTCCGGTGGCTGTTGACATTACCGGCGACCAAATTCTGGATGTAGTTGTTATGGGGGTTGACGGTACTGTTTATGCGTTTGATGGATCGGATTTTTCGCTTCTCTGGCAAACGGCCATAGAAGGTTGTGAGGCCTATAGCTCCCTGGCAATCGGTCGCTTTACAGAAGACCAGATCCCTGATTTTTTCATTTCCATAGCCGCCGGTGTCTGGCCAAAATTGGAGTGGAACCGCCAGTTCATGCTCAATGGTCAAAATGGTCAGATAGAATTTATTGATTCTCTGGGTTTTTATCAGACCAGTACAGCGGTAGTCTATGATTTTACCGACGATCGACGCGAGGATGTTTTATTAAGTATTAACTATCAGATCCAGGATGAATTTTTTCGAAAATTCTTTCACAACATGTTGGGCATCATTGATTTTAGTAGCGGTGAATTCATTCAAATCGGTGTATCTCTGGAGGGAAATAATATTTCTTCAACGCCATGGCTCGGTGATTTGGATAATGATGGCTTTCTGGATATTATTTATATACACGCCACCAATCTGAGGCATACCTATACTTTTGATGGTATGCAGATAAATCGTATCGAAACAACCTATAAAATTAGAAACCCCGTTTTGTGGGGATCGTACATGGGAAGCCATTATAATGGAATCTTTCCAGACTTAAAATCTGTTTTATCCCATTGATTGTATCCAGGAGACTAACTCAATTTGATGCTAAAGACGCGAACCATCAAGCCTGTCTGCCAATAAAAAAAAGGAAGATCCGATTGACCGAATCTTCCTTTTTATATGAAAAAGCTATGGAGTTACTCACTAAGAACCATCAGGGCTGAATAAAGCATCTTACCCGATGTCAGGCCAATGGCCAGATTTTGGACCGGTACATGCTGCATACCCAGAGATTCCCGGTTTAATGTGGTTGTCTGATTACCTTCAGCGAAATATCCGAGTTTTCGGTTGGTGATGATCTTACCATCCGTACCAGCCATCTTCAGGGTCACTTCACCACTTACCGGCTGATACCATTGGATCGTAAACTCACCACTGGTCGGATTGGGACTAATTTGCAGACCGCTAGTCCGGTCATTTTGAGCATCATGTGAACTTGTCGATGTCTCGCTCAGCTTCATTACGGTGCCAAAAAACAAGTTTGTTACATAAAATTCGTTGGTGCCTGCTACTGCCAGACCCGGACTTGGACTAAACCCGGATGCCAGGGTGTCTTTGGTTCCATCTTCATGGATCTGAATGATCTGACCGCTACCAATGACAAAAGGAGGCATGCTGTCCAGCGTGAATCTGGCAAACTGTAGGGCTATGAGACCATCGCCATCCGCTGCTACTGCAAGATCGGTAACTAAGGTGAGACCGCTGTCGACCACACCGACCTGCCCATCGATATCCACGCTGTATATTTTCGAGAGCCCATTTACAAATGGAAAGCCGGTAAGCTGCGAGACAAAAAAGCCTCCTTCCGGATTTTGAACGATGCGGGTAGGTACCGCATCAATCACGAACAGATCGGTCGCTGCCGGAGGAAAGGTAGCAAACGGTTGAATCACTCCGGTGAGACCATCGCGGTGTAAGATGGCGTTGGCCGCTGCGTCGGCTATATATAAGTCCTCTCCATCATGCACAAAAGAATATCCGTTGCTCTCCAGAAAACCAAGCTGCAATACTCTTTCTTCCAGATGGATGATGTTGGCAGCATCTTCTACTCCCAGCGGTGCACCACCCGGAACAATGCTATCTCGAGGATAGACAAGAATCGAACTCCCCAGCTCCGGAATGCCTCCCAGTATCAGTATGCCAAAATATTGGTCATTAAATATCTGGACCCTACCGGGCCCCAATGTCTCCGAGGTAGCGGTATCAAACAAGGAGGGAAGTCCGTCAATAATCCTCTGCTGAGTGCCATCCGCCCAGATTACCGACACCGCACCATCATCTTGTCCGGATCCGGATTCAGCTATCCAAAGATTGCCATCCGAGTCGCGTTCGATACCGATTGGTCCCCGGAGGTTTGTTCCCACTACCTCCATATTAAGCTGGGAGTAGGCGAGATTGGATATCATTAGTGCAATAAAGAAAAGTAGGTTCTTTTTCATTTTT
>JBGTCB010000743.1:0-17919 GCA_041748995.1 Saprospiraceae bacterium
GACTACGCAAGACTCACTTCCGGTGGCTGACTAGGCCTTGCCGTACAGGTTTCTCACCTGTGGGGACATTACTCGTTTTTCCATACTTTTATGGATTCTCGTTCTATGGTCTTAGCATGGCGCAACATAATCCCGGTTTAAAATCACGCTCATAGCATAATGCGTCTCAACTAGCAATACTTACTCCGCTTCATTTTCTGGAGACAACCACCCTTTCGGATAGCTTATTATTGAGCTGTAGAAAGTAAGTTCTGAGCGCTTCATAAAATTCTGGAGCAATCGTTTTCTTGGAAACTTCGATGTTGAATGTACATTGTGCCCGGTTGTTTTGATGTGACTGCAGAAACTCCATCTCACTTGAATTATCAATCATTTTTAACCGGAGTTCTTCAGGGATCGACTTTATCTGCAGCTCCTCATCCAGCGTCAGGTTAAAAATCACCCGTTCTTTCAATAAAGAAGGGAACACCACTTTGTTTACCCGGCTGGTGTCTGTAAAATAGGGCTGATTAAAAAATGAATAAAAGACCGGGTGGAAAGCCAGTTCTTCGTGATCATCTGAAGGATCGATGTGAAAATAAACCTTATTGATAAAGGGTTGTAAAAGGTTGTGAACATTTTCAAACCGCACAGAATCTATCCGGATAAAGCTACTGACTGCCTCACCACGTTCTTTCCAGTATCGCGCCTGGGGATCTGCCGCAAGGTAATGACGTTCGTTTTGAGCATCATAACCCTCAAAACTGGCGGAGATGGTGCCTGTCGATGATAAATCCCGGTAGACATGCATATCAACCAGTATGGTGCTTTTTGCCTCAAAGTCTGGTATTTCAGTCCATGTACCTTTATAATTCTTAATTAAAATTGCGTTACTATGCCGAACACCATTATCGATCAATCCAGTTGGCAATAGAGGATCTCCAGCATCGAGGTAAATCAGATCCTTTTCATCTTCCACCACAATCACGAAGTGATTGAATTGATTGAGGTTTGGAATTTCGCGATAGACAAGGGGCTGATCAATGGTTGACACCAGAACAGGATAAGCCCGGAGACCTGCCTCCTGAAGTAAGGCTAATAAAGCCATATTAATGCTGGCTTTATTGACCGACCTGGATTCTCCCATTTCCTGTAATGTATGTGAAGGTATAATGCCATAGGTGCCATCCCACGAAAACTGCCTATGGACAAACTCATACAATCTGAATGTCATAAGACGGTCAGTATATCTTGTATTCAGGATGTCTGCGGCAAGGTCACCTAACCACTTAAAATTGGGCCGTATGCGATATTGTTTACCAAAATAGTCACCAATCACCAGATCGGTCACCTGATCGGTCCAGGATGGCATATACACTTCGACATTGCCTAATACCAGATCGGATATGGCAAACAAAACTGCTGGCCGGATTTCATTCAGATCCGGGGCAAAAGGCTCCTCGACATATGCTGGTATTTCCGTAAAAGTGAGTCTGAGTCCTTTTGAGGGAATTCTTGACCTTTCTATCACAAAGGTAGTATCCAATACCTCTTCTTTAAAAAGGTAGGTACTTTGAGTAAGGTGATCGTGATAAATACATCCGACGGGCACGATAAATTGAAATGTACTGGATTTAACCGGATAGGCATGTTGGATATCCCAGCGGACTATATCAGCATTGGGTTTTGATTTAATGCTATAATGAATCTCAATCGTGTCACCAATGCCAAAATCAGTCAGCCGGCAGATATACTCCGCGTACACGGCATCAAAGGGCTGCAACTTGAAGGAATCCTGGGTTAAAGAATCCGTCCTGCCATCCAGGTGTTTCACCATAGCCAGAGCATTGACCAATTCATCTCCGTCGTGACGATTTAATTCGATTGTTACATTCCGAAGCAACTGCTGGTCTTCATCCTTAAAGATTACTATTTGATAGGTACGGTCATATCGCCATTTGATATCGGTCAATTCGGAATAGTCAAATCCATAACTTCCCTGATCAAAAAGAATCGTCGTCTCCTGACTCAAACCGGAATAAAGCCGGGTCATAAGACACAATGCACATAGGAAAAATGTTCTCATTACCAAAGAGTCATTTGACAGGGCGCTTAAGATAATTATTTATCCACTAATGGATTGAAATCTTCAACCCTTAGCCTTAAAAAGGTTGTCACATAACAAACATCACCGTGTACCATTAGTTTACCTGCTTGATTAAATCCGAAAAGTCAATCTGCGAGGTCGTCATAATATAGATCGGGGATCCGGACCATTTTTTATAACTTTGCAGCCATTTTAGGATATCAATGGTTGATTTAAAGATTAAAATTGACATGAACCGTCTGCCTGGACATATAGCCATTATAATGGATGGAAATGGTCGTTGGGCAAAAAAGCGTAATCAACCACGGATCTTTGGTCATACTAATGGTGTAAAAGCCGTCAGGGAAGTCTCAGAGGCTGCTGCTGAGCTGGGAGTAAAATACCTCACGCTCTACGCATTCTCTACCGAAAACTGGAGCCGGCCCATGCTCGAAGTGAATGCACTGATGTCCTTATTAGTCGAAACGATTCGAAAAGAGGTCTCGACTCTGATGGATAACAATATCCGATTACGAGCTATCGGTGACCTGGCTAAATTACCCGATAAGACCCTTGAGGCACTGAACGAGGGGATAGAAATCACTCAACAAAATAGCCGAATGACCTTGACTCTGGCACTTAACTACAGTTCAAGGTGGGAAATACTGGAAGCCGTGAAAAAAATTCATCGGGATGCAACCAAAGGATTGGATTCTGAGAATCTTTCAGAAGAAATCTTTCAAAATTATCTCTCCACACATGAAATGCCTGACCCGGAGCTGTTGATCCGGACCAGTGGTGAGAAACGTATCAGTAATTTCTTATTGTGGCAAATAGCTTATGCCGAACTTTATTTTACAGAAACATTCTGGCCGGATTTTCGAAAACATGATCTCTATCAGGCCATTATTGACTTTCAGAATCGTGAACGTCGCTTTGGTAAAATCAGTGAACAACTGGTCTGACGGAAAACCCTGGTACATTGCTATGAAGTCTTTTAATAAAACGTTAACAAAGCAATCGTCCGGCAACAGTTTACATTGCCATTCGTTTGTACGATACATTATTAGCATTATGAGGTTACGGATACTATCCTTAATTGTTTTCACTATGACACTGGGATCACTAATTGCCCAGGATACCACATTGGTGATAGAAAGCCCATTAGAACAGGTGGACTATAGTGATAAGAAGGAGTATGAGATCGGGGAGGTTAAAATCACTGGTGCGTCCTTCAGTGACGAAAATGCGATCCTCATCGTCTCCGGATTGAAGAAAGGAAAAAAGATAACTATTCCGGGAGATGATATCAAAAGAGCAATCCAAAATCTCTGGAGGCAAAAGCTATTTACAGACATCGAAATTGTGCAGGAGAAAGTCATTGGAGATGTAGTGTTTCTTGAAATCATTCTGCAGGAGAGACCCCGACTATCCCGCCATACCTACACCGGGGTGAAGAAGCTCTACGAAGAAGATCTCAATACCCTCCTCAAACCTTTCTTATTAAGAGGAGGTATTGTAACCGATGCCACAAAAGTCAATTCGATTACGGCTATCAAGAACTTCTTTATTAAGAAGGGCTATCTCGATGTTCGGGTGGATGCAATTGAAAAACCAGAAGAGAATCTAAAAAATGCCATTCTCCTTGAATTTGCCATTGACCGGGAAGAGCGAATTAAAGTGGAAGAAATTGTAATCACCGGAAACGAAGCAACCTCTGCCAAGAAACTTCGTAAACAGATGAAAAATACCAAATCAAGGAGTCGATTTCTGGCTTCTTCAAAATTCATCAAGGATGATTACGAAGAAGATAAAAAGTCGATCATTGATTACTATAATACGATAGGATACCGCGATGCCCGTATTACGGAAGATACTCTTTGGAGAGATGAGGATGGGAAATTATACCTGGGGATGACTATCGAAGAGGGTAGACGATACTACTTCCGGGATATCACCTGGAAAGGTAATTCAATCTATGAAGGCGATATTCTGAAAGAAAGATTAGGTATCAACTCAGGTGATGTCTACAACCAGGAACTCCTGGATCAGCGTCTCTCTTTCAGCCTGGACGGCCGGGATGTCAGTTCACTTTATATGGATAACGGTTATCTTTTTTTCCGGGTCGATCCGATTGAGGTAGCCATTGAAAATGACAGTATTGACCTCGAGATGCGAATTTTTGAAGGTCCTCAGGCTAATATTGACCGGGTGATGATCGCGGGCAATGATCGCACTCATGAACACGTGATCCGAAGAGAACTCCGTACCAAACCGGGGGCAAAATTCAGTCGCCAGGAATTGATCCGGTCGCAGAGACAAATCATCAATCTGGGATATTTCAACCCGGAAACTATCGGGATGAACACTCCGGTCAATCCAAACCGGGGTACGGTGGATATTGAATATCAGGTGGAAGAAAAGTCATCAGACCAGCTGGAGTTAAGTGCCGGTTATCAACCAAGCAATGCTTTTTATCGAGGTGGTCTGATTGGTACGTTAGGAGTCACTTTCAACAATTTCTCCCTACGAAACCTTCGCAACCGCTCAGCCTGGAAGCCTTTACCTCAGGGTGACGGTCAAAAAGTATCTCTGAGAGCACAAACGAATGGTCAGTACTATCAGTCGTATAACTTCTCCTTTACTGACCCCTGGTTGGGAGGAAAGAAACCCAACTCC
This sequence comes from Saprospiraceae bacterium, assembly GCA_041748995.1. GTDB lineage: Bacteria > Bacteroidota > Bacteroidia > Chitinophagales > Saprospiraceae > JABDMH01. The sequence continues at coordinate 4,745 of JBGTCB010000743.1, forward strand.
TTTACCCTGGCGGGCTTCTATACCAAAAATTCCCGGTTTCTGATCGATCAGACATTATCGATTGCCCAGATATCGATTGGTCTAGGGTCCCGGTTGAATTGGCCCGACGACAACTTCATTACCAACTCCACGATTAATCTTCAAACCATCACTCTGAATGATTTTAGCAACATATTTTTCCTTCCCAATGGAACTAATATTGCCAATGGTAAATTCAATAACTTCTTTTTCCAGCAAACTATCGCAAGAAGTACAGTAGCTGAACCTATCTTCCCAAAGGATGGTGCCACTTTCAGCCTGACTATGCAACTTACGCCTCCCTATAGTCTGATCACCGGCAGGGACTACTCCGAACTCACACCTCAGGAACACTATCAATTCATTGAATACCATAAATGGAAGTTCAATGCCGAATGGTATCATGGGGTGATCGGAAAGTTGGTTTTAAGGGCTTCAGCTAAAATGGGTATGGTAGGATTCTACAACAAGAATGTAGGTGATTCACCGTTTGAACGGTTTGAATTTGCCGCGGAACCGCTGGCGAATCAATTTACGATTACAGGCCGGGATATGATATATTTCCGGGGTTATGAAACCATGGATTTTCCAGCCCAATTAAGCAGAAACGGGCAAGTTGGTGGCGCTTCCATTTATAATAAATTTTCTCTCGAACTACGATATCCGGTCTCTCTAAATCCCAGTTCCACCATTTTTCTGCTTGCATTTGCTGATGCAGGGAATGCCTGGAACCGTTTCCGTGACTACGATCCATTTGACCTTAGACGAGCAGCGGGAATGGGCTTGAGGGTATTCCTGCCTATGTTTGGAACCTTGGGATTTGACTACGGATTTGGTTTTGACAAACCAGCAACCCTTAATCATCCGGATGGATATAAGTGGTCTGACCTGGGTAAATTTCAGGTCATCCTGGGATTTGAACCCGAATAAGATAGTCTTTTACGATGAGCATTCTGCTGATGTGATTTGACGGTTCTCAGTGGATGCACAAAAAATCCAGCCCATCGTGACTCCTCAAAGTCATGTGATTGTACTCCTTTAAAAATCAAAGGTTGATTTTGAATAAGCCGGAGGTTTGAGCTTTCTTTGATTTCAGATAATATAGTTTTTAATGCTTGACAAGCGATTAATTGGCAACATAGCTTCATCTTTGCCTCATAACCCTGAACATGAGTAAAACCCATCATAAAGAGGTCATCAGGTACTATGAAGAGACCGACTGGGATCATCGCTATGTTTGGCATCGGGGCCTCTACCAGGCTGCCCACTTTGGTATATATGACGACAAGGCACGAAATCACAAGGCAGCCCTGATAAATACCAATGAGATTATGTCCAGGATTGCCGGGATAACTCCGGGTGCAAAGGTACTTGATGCCGGATGCGGATGGGGTGGCACATCACTATGGCTGGCCCGGGAAAAAAAAGCACATGTAACCGGAATCAATATCACCGGATATCAAATAGAGGAGTGCCGGGATAAGGTGAAAAAGGCTGGATTGCAAAAGGAGTGCACCTTTATAGAAGCAGATTATTGTGATACACCTTTTGCCGACGAGCAGTTTGATGTCGTCTGGAGTTGTGAAAGCTTATGTCATGCACCTCAGAAAGACGAATTTTACTTGGAAGCCTATCGCATCTTAAAACCAGGCGGACGGCTGATAGTGGCTGATTATCAAAGACTCTCGAGACCTTTTGACCCCGGGCAGGAAAAGCTCTTAAAACGTTGGTTGCATGGCTGGGCATGTGTAGATATCAATACTCCGGATGAACACCATCAACATGCCACCCAGGCAGGCTTTGCGAAGGTCCTTCAACATGACTATAGCCTAAAAGTGGAAGTGTCTCTCCGCAATCTGTATGAACATGCAGCCCGATGGAGCTGGATAGGGACAATTGGGGCATTTCTAAAACTACTACAACCCTATCGTGACAAAAATGTCAAAGGTACCAAAGCCATGTACCAGGCTTATAAGGCAGGATTGTGGCGTTACTCAATTACCCTTTGTGAGAAAAAGTAAACTTTTATAAGGTTAACAATGTAATCGAAACCCTGATGATCCTCCCAGCTGATAGAGGGGCTTCGACTGAGTCAGCGGTACATTTTATAGTTTGATATACCCGTCCTTTGCAACCAATGCATGATGGAAACCCTGAGTACCCCGGCACCGTACTTCACGCTCCGGGCAAAATTGATACTCGATGAGGTTTCTTCATAACGGGCAGGACAGGTAATCTCGCCAATACTAAAACCTGCATAGATAATCTGGGACAAGACTTCATTATCAAAGACAAAGTCATCTGAATTACTCTGGTAAGGGATCCGGGCTAATACCGATTGGTGGTAAGCCCGGTATCCGGTATGATACTCCGAAAGTTTATGACCACAAAGCAGATTCTGCACCAGAGTCAAGACTCTGTTTGCAACATACTTATAGACGGGCATTCCTCCTTTAATAGCCCCAATTCCTAGAATTCGTGATCCCAGAACTACTGAAAATACTCCCTGTCCGATCAGACTAACCATAGCGGTAATCAGTTTGGGGGTATATTGATAGTCAGGATGTAATAAGACTATTATATCGGCGTCGAGTGCGAGGGCTTTATTATACAAGGACTTCTGATTGGCTCCATAGCCTTTATTCAGGTCATGCCGAACAATATGCCGGATCTGAAGTCGCTCTGCAACAACCAACGTCTCATCAATGCTCGCATCATCACATAGAATGACTTCATCTACCAGTTCAAATGGAATTTCCTTATAAGTAGACTCCAGGGTTTTTGCTGCATTATAGGCCGGAAGTACAACTATGACCTTTTGATTAAGATACATAGACCGGTTGATTATTCCTCTTCGTCAGAAACCAAATCAAAAAGATTACGACTGGCAAGAAATTCATACCACTTCACCATTTTTTTGATGTCACGATAGAATACCCGGTCCTGATCATGATCAGGCAGTATTTTGAGAAAGAAAGCTCGGAGCTCCTCGTTAGGTGCATTAGGTGAGACCAATTCAACCTCATCCTTAAGTGCGTGCATTTTACGAAGGACATCAACCAGACTCTCTGTATCGGTCATGGTAAAGATCGAGATGGTTTCAAGTGGCGAAAACTGATGCTTACGATTCGGAACAAACTTTCGTTTTCCCGAATCGATGTCTTCTATAATGATGCCATTGGGACGGGTCCCTGCCATTTTATACAGCCCCTGCATCCCGCTGATCGCTATAATATCTTCTAATTTCATGAAATATTTTATGCTTTGAGTTTAGTAACTGAGTAGTTCATTCAGTTGTTGTTTAAATCGGTCTGCTGGTAAAAATAACTCCTCCAGTGATTTTGCAAAAGGAACAGGAGTATCCAGAGATGCACATCGCAAAATTGGTGCATCAAGATATTCAAAAAAGTGCTCGGCCACGTAGGCAGCAATTTCACCACCAAACCCTCCTGTCAGGGTGGCTTCATGGAGGATCAATGCTCTCCCTGTCTTTTGAATACTTTCACCAATAGTGTCATAATCAAGGGGTGACAAGGTTCTGAGGTCAATCACATCAATGTCAGCATCGATTTCTTCTGACGTCGATATTGCCCAGATGACTCCCAGTCCATAAGTAATCACACTGGCCCGCCGCCCCTCTCTGACCAACTTCGCCTTGCCAATAGGCACCACAAAAGGTTCTTCCGGTACCACCTCCTCATTGGTACGGTAAAGATATTTGTGCTCAAAAAACATGACCGGATTAGGTTCTTCCAAACCAGCAAGGAGAAGACCTTTGGCATCATACGCATTGGAGGGATAAAGGATCTTTAATCCCGGAGTGTGCACAAACCAGCTTTCAGTGCTTTGAGAATGAAATGGCCCGGCACCTACATTACCGCCGGTAGGCATCCTTATAAGAACTTTTGGAGCATGCCCCCATCGATAATGAAGTTTCGCCAGGTTATTGACGATCTGATTAAAACCACAACTTACAAAGTCGGAAAACTGCATTTCTATCATAGATCGGTACCCTGCCAGGGAGAGCCCAATGCCAGCACCAATCACTGCACTTTCACAGAGAGGTGTATTGCGGACCCTCTGAGTACCATAGCTTGTCACCAGACCCTCGGTGGCTTTAAATACACCGCCGTATTCAGCAATATCCTGGCCCATCAAAATCAACCGCTTATCCGCCTTCATCGCCTGACTTAAAGCTTCTTTGATCGCATCAATAAATCGCAGTCTCCGCTCACCCGGTAAAGGATTCCCGATCGATGCAGTGTCACAACTGGGTTCATAAATTGCCTTCTTCTCCTTCTCAGGTGTTGATGTAATATCAATTTCCGAAAAGGCTTGTTCTACGGATTCTTCGATACGTCTGGTGAGGTTGTCCTTGGTATGACTGATAAAACCCTCGTCAATAATTTCTTCGGAAAGAAGAAATTGTTCAAAATTTTGGAGAGGGTCTTTTAATGCCCACTCCCTGGCCAATTCAACCGGCACATATTTGGTACCGGAGGCCTCTTCGTGGCCACGCATGCGAAAAGTCTTACACTCCAGTAGTATAGGCTGTGAACGCTTTCGTATTCTTTTGATAATCTCCTGGGTAATCTCAAAAACTTCAACAATATTGTTTCCGTCAACCTGATAGGCTTTCATGCCATAACCTTTTCCCTTATGAATCAGTTCTTCACAGGCGAACTGTTCATTAACAGGGGTACTCAGGGCATAACCGTTGTTTTCAATCACAAAAATAACCGGGAGTTTCCAGACAGCGGCGAGATTCAGGGCCTCGTGAAATTCACCCTCACTGGTACCTCCTTCTCCACTGAAGGCAACTGCTACATTTTGCCTTTCATCCAACTTATAGGCCAGGGCTGCTCCGGTGGCCAGGGAAAGCTGTGGTCCGAGGTGGGAAATCATGCCCACAATATGATGTTCGAGTGTGCCAAAATGGAAAGAACGATCACGCCCATTCGTATATCCTCCTGCCTTACCCTGCCATTGGGCAATTAACCGGGTTAGGGGAACAAACCGGGAAGTAAAGACACCGAGATTCCGGTGCAGTGGAAAGATTAGATCATCACTCTCCAGTGCCATCGTAATACCAACGGAAATTGCCTCCTGACCTATCCCGGAAAACCATTTGCTGATTCGACCCTGACGCAAAAGTTTCAACATTTTCTCTTCAATCATGCGAGGGTATAGCATGCCTGAGTACAGGGCAATCAGTTGTTCATTGGTGGTTGTTTCTTGAGGTTTATAATCGAAATAGTGGGTTTTTTCTTTCATCTTCAGGACCGCGTAATCCTGTGACAAGATAGTTTATTTCGATGCAATACAGCCGTTTAGTGAAATACCTCCGCAAGTATTTTATGGGTATGGATTTCCGGTAATCGATCCACATGATAACGAAAAAAGCTGATTAGGTCATTCAGAACTTGTTGACGCATCTCTCTGGATACTTTTACCTCATGAGCGGTTTTAATCGTATGTCGTAAGTATTCAGAAATCACTGAACTTACCTGATTCTCCAGTGTATATAAGGGATGGCTGACCGGTACATACTGACCTCTGACCAAATGAAAGTAAGGTGTCTCTTCGCTCCATTCACCATTAGGCCTAAAGCCGAGGAATCCACTCAACTGAATTAAAAAGACAATGTGCAAATTGGCTATAGGTTGATCTGATTGATCCAGAAAAGCATAGGTATTCTGAAGAAAAGCATAGAGCGCCTGATTCACCTCGTTTTCCCTGATGGTTTTTTGAAGGATTTCAGTCATAAAAAGAGCTACACTACTTCGGTGTAAATCAAATGGTATATGGAGGTAGTGAGAGCTGAGCTGAGCTTCCTTGATCCGGTTGAGTGAGTGGGGGTCCTTGAAATAGGCAATGACATCCAACCAGTTCATAAGCTGAAACAATGAAGCGGGTAGTCTGCTTTTTGGTTTTCGGGCGCCGTTAACTATAAAACTGGCTAATCCAAACTGCTGTGTGTACATATCGAAGATGAGGCTGGTTTCCCCATATTTGACTGAGCGGATGACAAGCCCTTGAATTTTCGTAAGCATTTAGGGAACTTCTATTTATCTCTGACTGAGTAGAAATTTGATAAGACGCAAGCCTGACAAAGCTGGACGCCGTCGCCCAGAGCTTTAGCATCGGGTCGAGAAAGGAAGATAGCCATAGCTATCTGACTGACCTGTCTGCCATGGCCTGCCAGGCAGGCGATCAACGAGGTAAGGCGAAGCATATTATTAATTAAAATTTTCGAAGAAAATTGTTTTACCATGAACGCGGTTGATAAGATGCCCTTTAGTCAAAATCAAGCCAATCACTGAGAGGGGTTTGTTTATATTTCTTTTTGGTGGCCATCCTTTGATTCTGCCTTTCAACAATCAGACGAGCCAGACTGGTAGCCGGATTTTCCTCATTTCCTGGTGCAAGAGCCTTACGTATCCTGGCCTCTTCAATATCCAGTCGATACATCATACTCATCAACTCTTCCAATCGTCCTGCCATCAATTCTTCAATTCGTCTACTCAAAATGGCTATCATTTGGCCACTATCAAATTCTGAGTCCGCCAAACCCCGGTTGACGTCCGTCAGCATTAATTCCGAGAGTTCATCATTCAAGTTTCTCATAGAACTGCTTCCTGGTTCAGCATTGATAAAACATCTTCTACTTGCAGCCTGTCATTTGACAACCGGGGCACTTTCACCTGAGCACCTATTTTCCCCCTTTTACGAAGCCACTTTTCGAAGGTTTGCGGGGGAACTGCCACGATTTCCAGCCTCTTCAAGGCCATATCCTGAAATCGTTTTGCCTCATAGTCAGAGTTAATGTTCTGAAGATTCTGATCAAGCTTGTCAGCAAATTGATCCAGATCCGGTACGTCTCCGTCAAATTCAATCAGCCATTGATGACCCCCTTTAGCAGTTGTGTTCAGGTAAATCGGTGCGACCATGTATTCACGAATCTTGTTATTCATCGCAGCCATAGTCCGGCTGATAGCTTCGTCCGTATTAGAAACCATCACTTCCTCCCCAAAAGCATTAATGAAGTGTTTGGTACGACCGGTTATCACCAATTTATAGGGATCTGTTGAGGTAAACATTACTGTGTCTCCCGGCATATATCTCCACAACCCGGAATTGGTAGAAATGACCAATGCATAATTCTTACCAGTTTCCACCTGCTCCAAAGGCATCGCTGCATCCTGGTCGTGGCCTAGTTTTTCTAATGGTATAAATTCATAAAAAATGCCGCAATCAAGAAGTAAAAGCAAGTCATTCGTGCTATAGTCGTTCTGACAGGCGAAATACCCTTCCGAAGCATTGTAAGTTTCCTGATAGATAAAATCACTTTTTGGAATCAGGGCTTCAAACTGACTTCGATAAGGTTGAAAATTGACACCTCCATGCAGATAGACTTCAAGATTGGGCCAAACTTCGAGTAAGTTTGACTTGCCGGTAATCTCCAGGATTCTTTTGAATAAAACAATATTCCAGGTCGGTACACCACCAATGGATCCAATTTCACGATCCCGGCTGGCAAGCTGAGCGGCACGTTCGATTTTTTCATCCCACTTTTTCATGAAAGCGGTTTCAAAATCGGGCGAATAAAAAGGTCTGCCCACTAAAGGCATTTCATGGATGAGGATGGCAGATATATCTCCAAACTTTGTATCAGGATAAGGCTCAAAGTCAGATACCGTACCTCCTAGCACCAGATTGTTGTATTCAAATATTTTGGCTTCAGGATAGTTGTTATAAAGGATAGACAGGGAGTCCCAAAATCCTTTGACATGACAGTGTTTGAGGTTTTGCCTGCTGACCGGTATAAATTTGCTTTTGTCATTCGTTGTCCCTGATGATTTGGCAAACCAGCGAACCTTTCCTGGCCAAAGAATATCAGGTATACCGTGCATCATACGGTGAATGTCATTTTTCACATCTTCGTAGTCACAAATCGGTAACCTTTCTTTGAACTGCTGATAATTTCTGATCTCATCAAATTGGTACCGGGTACCGATTTCTGTTTCGGACGCCGAAAACAACAAATTTTCCAGCATATCTGCCTGAATAACGTGCGGATGTAAAATGCTGTACTCAATTTTTTTGTATCTGGTCTTGAGATACAGTCGAAGGGTACTGTTAACAATACTTCTCATAGTATACAATTTTTCCGCTGGCCAGAATCATTAAGATAGTAAAAATAAGTTCATGGTGCTTCTTTCAAATTACAATTGTAAGGTAAGCCGGTCGCTGACTTTGACCAATATTTTCGTATGAAATAAACGATGACAGGCAGAAGTAAAAGAACCAATAAATAAGAAATGATCTGAGATTCCTGATGGATGGCCTTCCCTTGCTCAACGACATGAATCCAAACAGCAACTAAATTATTCGCGACATGCATCACGATGGGTACCCAAAGATTTTGAGTTTGAATAAAGAGCACACACATGATGATTCCGAACACCATTGCTTCAAACCAGGCATCAAAATGCAGCATCCCAAAAACCGCAGATGAAAGAAGGATGGCCAGGGTGGGTCTATACTTAATCATCAATCTTTGCAAAATCAGACCTCTGAATACAAACTCTTCCATAACAGGTGCCACGAATACGGCAAGGAAAAATATGCTCGTATGAAAAAACAATGACTGTCCCTCCGGAAAAATTGGCGGATCCCCGACTACATCCTGGGGCCTCAGCGAAGACACCAGTTCAGTGATCAACCCTTCAAGTCCATAAAAGAAGAGCATCAGTACCACCCATAAAGTGACGAGATGATACCAGCGAAAAGGCTCAATATGTTTGTTGAAAAAATATCGTATGCGTATCTCGCCCTGATAATGTTTGTACCATAACCAAAGAAATGGAAGAAACGCCAGAAATTGAATGATCAGTTCTCCACTGGCGTGATCGATAGTATAATGATCACCCTCCACAATTCTGACCAACACATAAAATAACAGGATACCGGCGATCATCCAAAGGAGAAACCAACGTAACAAAGGCCTGGAAAAAGGATCCACCTTACTATCAGTTTTTCGCCTTTCTTAAACGGGTCTTTCTAACCGGGGTACCTACCGAGTGCAGGGCCAGCTCTTTTTTAAGATATTCTCCGGTGAGACTATCACGATTAAGAGATATCATTTCAGGCGTACCTGCAGCAACGATTTGTCCACCCCGACGACCCCCTTCAGGACCAATGTCAATAATATAATCCGCCACCTTTATAACATCCATGTTATGCTCGATGATCACGATGGTATTTCCTTTTTCAACCAACTTATTCAAGACAATTAAAAGTTGACGGATGTCATCAAAATGCAGCCCTGTTGTCGGTTCATCCAGAATGTACATAGTCGAACCGGTATCTTTCTTAGCCAGTTCTTCCGCGAGTTTTACGCGCTGAGCCTCCCCTCCCGAGAGGGTCGTAGCCTGTTGACCAAGGGTAATGTATCCTAACCCCACCTCGAGGATAGTTTTAAGCTTGCGATAGATTTTCGGAATATTTTTAAAAAACTCTGTGGCTTCCCGGACACTCATATTGAGCACGTCATTAATTGACTTTCCCTTGTAGAGGATTTCGAGTGTTTCCCGGTTATAGCGTTTCCCCATGCAGGTTTCGCAGTCGACAAGAACATCCGGTAAGAAATTCATCTCGACTACTTTCATACCGGCCCCCTGGCAGGTTTCACAACGACCACCACTTACATTAAAGGAAAACCTCCCGGGTTTATAACCCCGGATCTTTGCTTCGGGTACTTCAGTAAAAAGCTTGCGGATATCTGTAAACACCTCCGTGTAGGTGGCGGGATTGGATCTGGGTGTCCGGCCAATGGGAGACTGATCAATTTCGATCACCTTGTCGATGTTATCCAAACCTTCAATGCTTTCGTATGGAAGAGGCTCCTGCTTGCTGCGGTAAAAATGTTTACGCAATATCGGATACAGCGTTTCATTGATCAGGGATGATTTACCACTGCCAGACACACCGGTTACACAGGTGAAGGTCCCCAAAGGAATACTGATACTAACATTCTTAAGATTATGCCCACTGGCTCCATTCAACCCGATGTGTTTGCCATTTCCGATCCTTCTTTCTTCAGGCAGAGGGATCAGGACCCGGTGACTCAGATAGTCGGAAGTCAGGGATTGAGAAAGCAGAAAGTCGGAAGGAACGCCTTCTGCCACCAGGTTTCCACCCGATTCACCTGCTCCGGGACCGAGATCTATCAAATAATCCGATGCAAGCATGATCTCTTTATCATGTTCGACCACCAAAACAGTATTTCCAATGCTGGTCAATTCACGTAGTGAAGCAATTAATCTTCCGTTGTCCCTCTGATGAAGTCCGATGCTCGGTTCATCCAGGATGTAAGTAATTCCAGTCAGCTGAGATCCTATTTGATTGGCAAGCCTGGTTCGTTGAGACTCACCTCCCGACAGACTTTTAGCAGGGCGATCCAGACTGAGGTAATCCAAACCGACATGCAGAAGGAATTTAAGCCTCAGCTGTATTTCTTTCAGGATATCCTTACCGATAAGCTTCTGTTTCTTATTGAGTTTGGATTCTACGGTTTGAAAATAATCGTATAATTCCTGAAGATCCATCGCTGACAGCTCAGCAATATTCTTTCCCGCAAGTTTAAAGTGCAGCGACTCCTGTTTCAATCGTTGACCATGGCAACTGCCGCAGGTCGTGACGCACATAAACTCTTCTGCCCATTGACGAATACGCTCTGACGAGGTATCTTTATACCACCTTTCCAGCATGGTAAAGAGTCCCTCCTTGGGCAGGTTGAAAGTGAAGTCGTGCTTTGAATAGGGAAGGCGGATATCAAAGGTGTCATCTCCACCATATAAAATTGTCTTGAGCGCCGGTTCGGGAATGTTTTTGATCGCGGTAGAAAATGAAAAATCATATCGTTTGGCAATAGCCCGTAGCTGCTTGAAGGTAAAGTTATCGCGTACTTCACCAAAAGGTACAATACCACCCTGGTTAATGGATAATTCACTATTCGGTATGACCAGATCCGGGTCGACCTTAGTGACAATGCCTAATCCATCACACGTAGGACAAGCACCATATGGAGAGTTGAAAGAAAAGGCATTGGGTGAAGGTTCTTCATAGGAGATTCCGGATTCGGGATCCATTAATTGTTTGCTGTAAGGCCGGACCTCTTCGGTATCGTGGTTGAGAATCATAATAAACCCATCCGCAAGTTTTAACGCAGCGTAGAGCGACGCAGCCAAACGATCTCTCCTGTCGGATTCGATTTTGAGCCGATCAACGACGATTTCGATATCGTGGGTTTTAAATCGTTCTACCTGCAGCCCCTGCACCAAATCCAACAATTTTCCGTCAACCCGGACTTTGGCATAACCTTGTTTCCGGATTTGCTCAAACAACTCACGGTAATGACCTTTCCTGGCTCTGACGACCGGAGCGAGAATGACAATTTTTTCATTGTCAAAATTTTCCATCACATGTTTAATGATCTCTTCTTCCGAAAACTTGATCATTTTTTTTCCAGTGACATAGGAATATGCCTCACCTGCCCGGGCAAAAAGCAACCTGAGAAAATCATAAATCTCTGTAATGGTGCCAACCGTTGAGCGCGGATTCCAACCGGTCGTTTTTTGCTCAATGCTGATCACAGGACTCAAACCGCGTATCTCTTCCACATCCGGTCGATCCATCTTCCCAATAAATTGTCGGGCATAAGCACCGAAAGTCTCCATATAACGGCGCTGACCCTCTGCGTAGATCGTATCAAATGCCAAACTCGATTTGCCACTTCCACTTATACCGGTTATAACGACTAATTTGTTTTTAGGAATCCTGAGAGAAATATTTTTAAGATTGTGCTCTCTCGCTCCAATCACCTCGATCACCTCTTCTTTCATTAGAATGTCCGACTGACTTTTATGTTTCCCCATGCTGCCCTGTGCAAACGCGCAAAGATAGCAACCGGATATCCGTTGAAAGGTTTCGGATGAAAAATTTTATCAGGATTTAACCCAAATCGTGTATTGGGTTTTCGTCATGAGAGGGTGGAGTGTGCGTCAGATCGGTGATTGAGTACCAGAAACATACGCAATTAACATATTTTTTACTTTCAGGGAATCCCATGTTGTTTGGCTGTGACACTCCCATATTTCACCCGGGTCAAGGGGTGGGTTTTGCAGGTTTTTAGACTTATTGCAACCCAGCGCAAGTAAAATAATTGGTATAGCCAAAAGCAGAACAACTGATTGATTTAGTATCCATTTCAATTGAGCTTGCATCATTTCATGCTCTACCAAAATTCATACCCCATCTTTTGCCAATAATGCAGGTCCGGAGAAGCGAGGAACTCACCATCGGTCACATAAATGGTATCAGGCCACGGCAACATCCATTGGGGCCACCACGGGTCTTCATTTTCCGCCTTCATCGCCATCTGGAACCTGCCGTACACGTCACCGTTCTTTTCCCGCTTCAGTAAAATCCAGTTTTTCATGGAATCGGTCTCAATAACATGATATGTCTGGAAAATTGCATCATGGTCGAGGAAGTGTAGGATAGCATAGGGGCTCTTAATCCGAAAACCATCATCCGGTGAAAGTTCACTTTTTTTCAAAAAGAGAGTGTCACCTGGTATTATTGTCTCCTGACTTGGAGCACCGAATGAAAGACTTTGCCGCCAGTATAAAAGGGAATCGTGATCATCGGTATTAAAGCTAAACTGCTTTATATTAATCAAATGCCAGCGACCACCCTCAATCCAGTGTTTCCCCTCCCTATTAAAAAAGGCTTCCGTATGAAACGCGTAATCGGCCGTGACCAGGGGCCACTGTACCCACTCCCGGCCGTCGACGAGCGCCCTGGCATGATACCGGCTGTAATACTCCCGGTAAAATTCCTCGTCCTTGCTGCAGGCCATGTAGATGCATGACAGGATGCCTAAAGCAACAAGACTTGACCATTTTTTTCTACTGTTCATGAAAGCAAATTTTTCATGCTCTACAAGAATTCATACCCCATCTTTTGCCAATAATGCAGATCGGGAGAAGCGAGGAACTCACCTTCGGTCACATAAATAGTATCAGGCCACGGCAACATCCATTGCGGCCACCACGGGTCTTCATTTTCCGCCTTCATCGCCATCTGGAACC
>JBGTCB010000744.1:0-4850 GCA_041748995.1 Saprospiraceae bacterium
TATCTGCGTAATCAGCGGGAGACGATATCATTTAATTTTTAATAATAAGAAATTTATTAATCCTTATCCAAAAGATACAGAAACACTTCTGCAGCATGCCAGGTATGTGGAGCATAAATTTTTTCTTTAACAAAAACATTGCTAATCATTTTTAGATTTTCATATTTTGCCTGGCTGGCATTTTGTTCCCAGGTTAAAGGATAAAGCCGATTGCTAATCGGGTTTCTTTTTTTTCTATGAAAATTATCAGCAGCCCATCCAATATAAGGGTAATTATCATTTTTCCATTCATCATACGCATCCACTGTGCCTTGCAGGTAGGTATCTTTATAGTCCCACCAAAACAGTGATGAATAATTGTCATGTAACTGAGGGATAGAATATGGATCATCCAAGCCAAGGGATTTTAGGCCATATTTCAGCCATTTAGTCTGATAAACAGGGGTTTCATGAAAATCGGATGATCCTTTAATATATAATCCGTTTTCGTCTTTTACCTCAAATATTTTGGCTTCTTCCAGTACCTGTTTTACCAGAGAATGATTCTTATCTGTAAATAGTGAAAGCAGGTACAATGTTTGACCCAAATTATCGGGTTCAGTATTTCCGGCATTGTTTCGATCGTATGCTTCAGTTAAATTTAGTACCCAGTCTTTAATAAGATCAATATTGCCGGTTTCTGCAAGGCACATGGCCATCATGGCTTCATCCCGCCTCCAGGGTTTGTTATATACAAAAAAGTTAGGTAACGGCTTGCTATCGACAATATTTATCAGTATTTCATGGTTTAAGACCTTCATTATTTCACTGTATTTATTTCCTTCGAAAGAAGGCAACTTTATCCCTGAACTGGTACCCTCTACTAATTCTTTTTTACTCCCTTCGGTGATAAATACACCTTTTTCATCTTCATTTATAGTGATAAGGACATCCGTGAGAGTTTCTATTTCAACCGTATATTCATTGGGGATTATGATTTCTCGTTTAACAGGCCATTTCCCAATTATTTGACCTGATAGGGCATTTGTTAATAGACCATCTTTATAAATAAGTTTTGTTCTGTTTCCCATCCCAAACAAGAAGAACTCAATATCTGGCATTTCCCTAAACCTGAATTCCTCGGCAAATAGGGATAATTGCAGTACATATTTTTCCAGGTATGTGGATTCTATAGACTGAATTAACTTAGAATCAGGGAAAGATACTTTATAATCGACCATAGTCTGACCGGTATTGATTATTAGGTCATCAGCTTCGGGATGCAAACTTTGGCCGCTACTGGTCGCCTGTACCAGAAAAATGACGATAATTGTTGCAAGGACCCTAAAAAAGCTCTTCGTTTCTAATTTATAAGTTGTTGGATTAAAGGATAGTGATTTCAACTTTTTCATGATAACAGTTTGGTTGTGTTTATTCTGGTGCACAATTGGCCACAATGTTGTCCATAGAAATTGTGGTTGCTTTCGGAGCACTTGCCTGTCCTCCTGAGCCCATCTTTTCTAAAAGCCGAAAAGACTGACTTTACTATTTCCCTCACCATAAGTTATATACTCTGTTGTTGGAAGTGTGTTTCATTTATCATTTTTCTGATTAATGAAAGTTGTCCGAGGTGATAATAGCTGTGTTCAATAATACCCTCAATATTTCGCAAATATGTACCGTGTTTTTCGTCAACAAAAGGTTCATCTAATTTTCTATCCGGTATTTTTGCAACTTCGTCAACAAATTTCTCAGAATTTCTCAGAAATTCGTCAATCAAATATTTCCAATCAGTTTCAGATTCAATTGGTGGTAAATCAAAGCTATATTTGTCTCTAATCTCCAGTTCACCACCTTTAAAGACGTTCAGAAGTCCTGCCAGATAATAGTTAACGTGATAAGTCAGGGCAGCAATAGTGTTTAACGTTCCAATCTTTTGAGTGGCTTGTACCCACGTCACACTTTTTAATTGTATTTTGAAATTTGTATTCGCAATCCATCGACCGTTCAACAAGACTTCTTTCAGGCGATTTGCGAGATCTGTATTTCTTTTCATTCCTGTGTTGTTATTATGATTTTTATATTGCCGCAACTACGTTGAATCCTTACTTTTCTTATTAACAAAGATATCATTTTGGTATGTTTGTCGCACTTACCTGACTGCAAATTCTGAGTCTCTCTTCAACCAACTGGTCACATCACAAGGAGCCTGATGGAATATCTGAAGTAATTTAAGTATGATATTTACATCAGTAAATCATAACTCGCTTTGTATTACCGGAAATGCACTATGTATGCCATACCAAAATAAATCGACCGCTTCTTGCTAATAAATGGTCAAATAGACAAATCCCGACGAAAGCCGGGATCAATTCCTCACGTAACGAACCGAACGCCCATACTTCGCATCCAGCGCGAGCCGGTCCGTACCGGAATCGTTGTAGCGCAGGTAGCGGGACCAGGGGATACCACCAGTCGAAACCGTACTACTCCACCAGAAGCCCTGGCGGGTAAGATCGTTGAACACCCCACTGTGAGTACGAGTCCACCCGGAAGCCCTGAAAAACCGCTCTCATTGGTTGCTCCACCGTTTGGCGAACTCCAATGGGTAGTGCCTTCTTCCTTCATCTTGCCTCCGGGGATACCCATTCCGCCCAGATAGTCTGTCAGAATAGTCCACTCCCCATCACTGGGTACATGCCAGCCCGTGGGGCAGAGGCCGCTGCCATCGGTCGCCGCATACCAGTTGTAAAGTTTTCCGTAAGTGATATTATTGCTGTTACTGTTGTCTTAATAACACTATGCACCTATTGTTAAACCGGACCAGTTATTCCCCCTCCTCCGGATAACACTAATGATACTTTTTGTTTCATGATTGAATTTCTTTGCAAATGTATTGCGTTTTCCCTTATGCTGCCCGGTCAGCATTCTGCTCTTATTCAAAAGTCGTGCTTAAAAATCACTCAAGGTAATTTTTAATGTTTTTTAAATGTGTTAATTTATCTTATATGAGCTTTTTTAAAATGTGCTACCGGTTGTAAGTGACAAACATTGGGCAATTTGAAGCACATTCCTATCAGTCTGCTAAGCCGGTGATTAAATGTGATGTCGTTCAAATTTAGCTCCTAATCCACAAGGTACACAACACTGGCCGGTAGCAGATGAGGAAAGCTGTGTGATGTCTTTTGATAGGTTGACAGTGTACGCACTCATGATGTTCCATTGCCCCGATTAGAGAACAACGATACTGGAACGGATTTGATCGTTGAAACTGATGAAAGTAGAAGACCCTCAGGATAATACACAGTTAACGAAATTTGGGAAAAAGCCTATTGTGAAGATATTAACCCTTTATGAATCAAGAAGATAGCAAGCTGTTTCGATCAGGGATAGAAGAACTCTCAAAAAGGCAATCTGTGAGCTACCAAGCAAAAGACAAAGGCTTTTGTCGAAGAATCAGAACAGATTTTTGTTGTCTGGAATCAGTATCCGTAAATTTCCAAAGTCATAAAGGATTTCATTAATCTCTTAGAATCGTAATATGACGGTATAAGGACTTAGACTGAAGTCTGTCAACTGACTGTGTATTGACCTTGAAGGAAAGGGCTGTTACTCAATGAACACATCCAATTACTCATTACCCCTTTTTTTAACCTGATTTTAATTTAATTTCCGGAAGAGATCAATTATTGTTTAACCTCAATATCTACAATCATGCGATACTTCATCCCGATTCTTTTCCTCCAATTAATTAACACTCATTCCAGTTACTCCCAGGGTTTTGCTGCTGTTCGCAATATATCCGGCTTTAGCCAATACCTGCAATCAGAAAATGCCTGGACCACTTCGAGGTGGGTTCTGAATCTCAATAACCGTTATTACCGGTCAACCAGGGACTACAGGGGACCTTTGGACCTTAGGACTCCCAAGGAAGATGAGATTGTTATAAACTCCTATACTATGGATATCTCAATTACACATTTGCTGGAGCATGGTTGGTCCATCAGTTTGTCTTTGCCGATATCCGCCAACTCCCGGGCAGCATCGAGAGAACATGGAGGACCAGGTACCACCCGGCATACTACTAATTCGTTTGGTTTAGGTGATATTCGATTCCTGGCTTCAAAATGGTTATTCAAACCGAAAGAAACGCTGAAGGGTAATTTGCAACTGGCATTAGGTTTAAAATTCCCTTCAGGGAATGCGTCCGTCGAAGACTACTTCTATCGCACGGATAGTACGAGAGTTCTTGCCCCGGTCATAGGAGGTCTTCAATTGGGCGATGGGGGTCTTGGATTAATTTCGGAATTGAATGTATACTTCCAGCTTAATGCCTTTTTGACCGTCTATGCTGATGTCTACTATATGTCAACTCCAGGGGAGCAAAATGGAGTTTCTGCTACCGTGGGTCGTCCGGCTAATCCAAATCAGGAAAAGGCTGGTATTACTGTCGCCAGCATCACCGATGCTTTTGCATTACGGGCGGGTACCTACTTAAATTTCACGAGAAACCTGATGTTAACTGCAGGAATACGTCATGAAGGAGTTCCAGTCTATGATCTTATTGGCAAAAGTGGTGGCGACCGTAGGGCAGGATATTATTTATCCATTGAACCGGGACTTACCCTGAGAAGTCATAAAATCACCTACTATACCTATGTTCCCGTAGTAGTGTCCAGAAGTATTAAACAAAATGTGGGAGACAAAATTCTTTCGGAGTTGACAGATACATTTGTATCCAGTCCTGGATCCTCCTCCAATTACCAATTGTTCTTTGGAATTCTTGTCAAATTATGAGTGAAATTAATTCAAATTAAATAGCAAACTGACCCTGGTATGGTTAATTCATCGATCTGGATTTCAATAGTTCT
>JBGTCB010000745.1:0-3712 GCA_041748995.1 Saprospiraceae bacterium
CTTGCTGGCTACATCCTGAAAAGTCTCGTGATAGGTATTATAGGAGAAATCACCTCTGAGCCTTAACCCCTTCAATGGCGTGAGGGTGACTCCTTGCGTCAACCAGGTGTCATTGATGGTCCAGGTTTCCCTACCACCCTGATCCAGGTAAGGGAAAAAATTGAGACTGGCAAAATGCTGACCAATGAACTGTTCAAAATCACCGCGATCACCCGGTTCCAGATAGTACGGAAGATCGGGAAACGTAATCGGCAGAATGGGATTTACTCTGGCTACCGTATTGATATTGACATCCCAGTTGTAAAAGTGGGGTTTGTCACTTACCTGGGAGTTGAAAACTATCTTCTCGTCCAGGCTTATCCAGTCGTTGACTTTAAACTCAACCTTTACCAGACCATTGTATCGCTTAAAATTTTCATTGTTTTCGTGATTCAGGTATCCATCTTTATTTAACATACCCAACGATACATAATAATTAGCGTTTTCGTTGCCACCAGACACACTCATGTCATGTCTTTGTTGTGGTGCGTAGTCGGTCATCAATTTATTTTGATAATCATTGAAGCCGTAGAAACGCAATACGCCATCGACAACCGCCCATTCCGGACCGGTTCCTTCGGAATAAGCTTTGAATCCGGCCAACCAGTCGTCCTGATAGGCTGGATTTCCACTGGTCCGCATGCTGGCTGCATTCCTGGCCAAAGCAAATTGATATGGATCGTTGATGGGATCCATATTGAAAATCGGCTTAGCGGCAGACATCTCCGTTGACAACTGAATATTTACTTTGCCATCCTTGCCTTTTTTTGTTTCCACTAAAATGACTCCAAAAGCAGCCCGGGCGCCGTAAACTGCAGCGGCCGAGGCGTCTTTCAACACGTTCACACTAAGAATGTCATTAGGGTTGATCCGCTCCAGAGCCATCGGAACGCCATCGACCAAAATTAAAGGACTTCCACCGTTGATTGACTCATATCCGCGGATGTTAAAGTCTGCAGCGGTGCTAGGGTCACCATTTCTGATTGAAATATTCAGGTTTGGAATCAAACCTTGCAATCCCTGTCCCACACTGGCGATCGGTCGTTGTGCCAGAGCTTCACTGGAGATGGAGGATACCGCTCCGGTGAGGTTGGCTTTTTTCTGAGAGCCATAGCCGATAACGACCACCTCGTCAAGAGAAGATACTTCCACATCCATAGTCAGATCAACGACTGAGCGACCGGCTATAGCCACCGAAGTAGTTTTAAAACCGGTGTAAGAAAACACTAAAACGGCATCTCCATTGTTGACGGTGAGGTTATAGGCACCATCGAAATCCGTTACTGTACCATTGGAAGTTCCTTCTTCCAGGACTGTCACTCCGATTAGAGGCTCTCCATCAGCAGAGAGGACCTTTCCAGTCACAGTCAGAGCCACCGATAAATCAGCATCACCAGCTGCTTTTACCGGCCCTGCCTGCAGTATCAGCAGGCAACAGCTCATAAAAAAAACTGTCCGGGTTAATCCAGACAAGCACGTAGATTGAAATTTCATAAGCTTTCAAGTTTTATGATTAGGCAATAGAAATAATAACCCCCGAGGGCTGTCTTTGTAGTAGAGAATTGCAGTCCACCGACACGTTATTGCAGTACCAGTAGTGCTCGAAAGTTCCGAAATAATTATTACCTAACCTAAGATTTATATATAAAAATTGATGTGGGAAAGCCTCAATAGTATCACCTTCTATTTCCCGGTGAAAAAAATATTCCGCAACCTCTTCTAGCCATCACAGGGTCAATTAGATTCATATTATTAAAATAGTTAGTATAAAGAGATCAATATAGTATTGACCCGCAACAGAATTTAGAAATCAGGAGATTATTTTCTCAAAATTGTTATCCAACATTTTGATTTCAGTTGTGTGAGCTTGCTCACAGACAGGATTCTCATGACTGAATTGATAAAATGGAGGTCAGGCTATCGGGCCGCAGAAGCCCAGGCTTTTGAAATACTGAGGTGATTTCATAGATTTTATAACATGAAAGCCCGGATGCATTACCATCCGGGCTTCGGTTCGCTGGATTAAGAACTCAGGAATCTATATATAAGTATGAAAAAAGCTCTAATTCAAGAAGGGAAGGAGTGGACTCGCACTCCTTCCTTTAGATGTGTTTTGAGGGAAGACTTTTCCTCTCTGAATGATTTCTGTGTGTTGCAATTAAAAGAGGATGCACAAGATCTCAATCCATAAAAATCCGGTCAGGTTTTTTAGATTACCGTATTTTGCCCCAAATCCAGAAGTATGGACATCCTAAAAATCAGACGACATTTTCCATCGCTCCGAAGAGAGCTTCACGGTAGACAGATCATTTATCTGGATGGTCCGGCAGGTACCCAGGTGCCCGATGAAGTGATAGAAGCCATCAGTCAGTATTACCGCTATTCAAATGCAAATTCACACGGTCAATTTGCTGCTTCCCAGGAAACAGACCGGATGCTGGAGTCTACCAGGATAAGAGTAGCTGCTTTTCTTGGTGCAGCTGATCACCGGTCAATTTCATTTGGTCAAAATATGACGACACTCAATTTTTCACTGAGCAAAGCATTGGTTCGTTCTATGCAACCTGGTGATGAAGTCATTATCACTCAACTAGACCACGAAGCAAATCGCGGTCCCTGGCTGAATCTGGAGGAAAATGGAATCGTCGTCAAAGAAGTTAAACTGTTGCCGGATGGTTTACTGGATTACGAAGATTTTGAAAATAAAATCAGCGAAAGGACCAAACTGGTATGCATGAGTTATGCATCCAATATATTGGGAACCGTCAATGATGTGTACCGGATACGAAAACTGACCAGGGATAAAGGAATCCTGTTACTGATCGATGCGGTCCATTACGCTCCCCACATGCCTGTTGACGTTCAGAAAATAGACTGCGACTTTTTACTCTGTTCGGCCTATAAATTTTATGGTCCGCATGTAGGAATTCTGTATAGCCGGCCAGGCTTGCTGGATAGTTTACAGACTGACCGACTCCGCACCCAAAATCAGGTCGCACCTTATCGCATAGAAACGGGTACCCTCAATCATGCGGCTATTGCCGGAGTGGAAGCCGCCATCAACTTTATTGCATCCTGGGGCACAGGAGATACTCTTCGGTCACGAATAGTCAACGCCATGCATAATATCCACGATCATGAAATGGAACTCGCCCGGCAGCTCCATGAAGGTATTTCATCGATTCCGACGGCCACGATCTATGGTCCATCCATCGACTCCCCGGAAAGAGCTCCTACCCTATCCTTTTCGATCGGTAATATAAATCCGGAAAAAGTCTGCTATGAACTGGCCAAGAGGGCAATTTATGCCTGGGACGGTCATTTTTATGCAATAAGGACTATTGAAGTATTGGATCTTGTCAAGGACGGAGGGTTGACCCGAATGGGAATAGTGGCATATAACACACCTGATGAAATAAATCGCACCATCGATGCTCTGCGATCTCTGACCCTGGTAGTTTGAGAGTCGGAAGACGAAAGGTCCTGACATCGACCCGGATTTTCAAAGCGTTGTCACCCCTTCAAGGCGCGACACCGCGGCTTCGGTCTTCTCCTGACGATCTCCTGTGTCGATGTCAGGACCTTGCGTCTTCCGTCTCCGGACTCCTGTCTTCCGACTTCGGATTTTCAAAGCGTTGTCACCCCCGTTAAGGTGCGACACCGCGACTTCCGT
>JBGTCB010000746.1:0-5191 GCA_041748995.1 Saprospiraceae bacterium
ATACTGGTTGACTCCCGGAAATCAGAACCCCAATGGTCCTTCTGCCAGAATGTCCACTGATCAAACGTGAGGAAATCTTTCGGTTTTACCCGACCAACCAAAACCTGTTTATTTGGATCCCGAACCCCATAGATATAAATATAGCCGTCGGATCCTGGTTGTTGTTTATTGGTATTTTCAAAAATACCGGCGCCAAAAGAAGTTACCCAGCCTCCCTGGTTTTCAAAAAAAGGTAGCTCTGTCTGGACCTGCTCTTCATAGGGAAATTTACTGTTAGCAGGAATGGTAATGCTAGCGCCTCCAACTATTTCAAATTTAAACAGTTCCTTTGATTCAGGACGGTCAATCACCGTGTAAGCAAATATATGGATGGCATTTGTCTCCGGATTCAGGAATCCATCTCCCAGCCAGTAATATTCACCTCCTTCTTTATCCGGTAGATTGACCGGAAATATGGAAACTTCCTGACCATTTTCATTTTCAGGTATGGGAAAATTGATTCGGGTCTTTAACGGATCAAGCCCTTCCAGTATAGCTACCGAATTATTGACCATACGGTATCCTTTTTGCAACACTCCATCTGAAATCAGGCCCAACATCGTATCGCTAAAAATAATTATATGTCTGGTAGTATCCTGATCCGGAGGTTGGTTACTCATAGGAATAGCAAAGATTCCATCGCCTCCAAACCAACCATCCGTCTGCACAAATAAATTACTCCAGTCATCCGCAGCACTTACCTCATAAAGCAGGTTTTCGACCCCGTTCTCCGGTCGGGTGCAACTAAAACAAATCAGCAGCAATAAATAAGAAAAAAATGTGATTCCTTTTAAACGCATCTGTGTTGTGAATTGTAAATAAGTTTAGTATAGAACGCAGTTATTTTGTGCCAAGACAAGGAAGAAGAACCGCACATAGCCGAAGCTACGTAAGGTTTCTGATGATGAAGTATTGGTGCAAAAGAACAAGTTAGATGCTATATTTATTTGCGAATCGCAACATCTAGTACATTGTCAACTGAAAGATTGTCGTTAATTCTGGTTTCTTTTTGCGATATACTGCGTTGCAAATACTCGCCATAGCTTTGGCTATGCCTGCGCTTTGCGCCTTGCCTATCACAAAAATGATCTCAGAATTATTCAACTTCTTCCACTGGACAATGTACTAATTCCAATTGTCGATTCGAATAAATTTAGGTCTGTAAAGGTCTGCGTTCATAAAAAGATCGTTAAAATTAAAACTGTTAATATTATAAGAAAGCCTCAGTTCTCCTTTCACCGAAAGCTCGGGATGTACAAAACTATTATAGGTAAAAATATTATCCGTATTCTCCGGTGTGCAGTATATAGTCCGTTTATTAATCCATGGCCCCGTTGGACTATCAGATTGCATAATCCAGATACGCCTGCCGAAATACGGTTCATGGGTAATTAAATAATAGACATCATTTTCTTTAATCACACTGAACTGATCGGATACATTTTGTGCAATAACATGGCTGGAAGGTTCATCAATCCAGATATTTCCGTTAAAAAATGACCATGGATTTTGCAGGGATGCTCCTGCGACCCGGGCTATATGGGCAGTTTTTGAAAAACCATTGGTCTTAATTCCGAAGATGTAGGTAAAATCCTGATCTTCTAAAATACAGGATCCGTAGGATATTTCAGGATTTTCAACAATGGTTTTAATGGATTCGATTGCCAGAGTATTCAGATCCAGGATAGCCAGATCAAATCGGCGATAGGCAAAATCCCAGGCATCACCACTTCCGCTACTGCCCAATTCTCCCAAAAGCCATTGAATTTTTCCCTGATATACCGTTGCATCCAACGGCCAGTACCAGTTTTGTGGATTGCCTGGTTGAACGAAAGCCTTTGGTGCTCCCGGTGTTCCTCCATGCAGGGTAGTCATCTGATCTCCCTGTTGGATGATTACACTGTTTCGGATAAAGGGAGTTCCTTCCCGCATCCGGTTGGCCGATACCCTTCCCAGAAATGTATCACCAAACATCCACATGATTCTTCCATCCGGCAGCGGTGTTGAATAAGTGGCATCCGCTCCAGTCCAACCATCACCATACCGGGTAAAGAGCAGGTTGTAGTGACAATCTTCATAGACGGTCAAGTCATCATTCCAGCACTGATCCGTATTTTCAATCCTACGAAATGTACAGAAAGCATCGGATTGGCTGGAGTCTCCAACATAAATCCCAGAATCCATCAGATGGAGATCTCCATTGCCGGTAGGAATCAGATCTTCTTCTACACACATCACGAAGATGCAGAATAACCCCAGGACTTTAAATAACCTGGCCATCAGAATCGGGCAATTTGGTGATCAAATTTTTTACCGGCAGTCAGACCCGGCCATTGATCTGATCGAAATGGTAGCGCCGGGAGGCCCTCCTGATTATATAAATTGATTTGACCGGGATTATCTGACCACAAGTATCGGATAGCTACCGGTCTTTTAACCTGATCAGCATAAACCCGAACCTGGGTACCCTGCAATTCCGCCTTAGCCCAATAGAATTCTTGGTCTTTTCCCGCGAGTTCAAACCCCCGGATATACCCAAATTTATCGTTAGTGACTGGATGTCCACCCTCTGAAAGATAGGTAACCATCACGAGGTCTTTTTTAAATTCGACTTTACCGGATACCGGTCCCTGGGATATAACCATTTCATCGTAAGCAATCCTGCGTGCTAGAAGACTTAATCTTCTTCCGACCTCCAACTTGTTGCCCGGATGAATATCATCCGCTTCACCTATGTCGATGGTCACGGCCATCCCGGTATGATTCAATTCCAGTGCTGCTGCCTGTGATTCTCGGAGTTCCGCCCATTCACTGTCTCCAGGCACGTGGGATTCCTGCTTATAGTTTGCCAGCTGAACAAACAAAAAGGGCAGTTTGGGTGCTTGCCAATGGTGTCGCCAATCGGTGATCAATGCCTTAAACAAATCCCGGTATTCCTCCGCACGCTGATCGTTCGACTCTCCCTGATACCAGATCAATCCCTTTACCGGCATTCGAGTTAAAGGAGCAATATTGGCATTAAAAAGAACTCCGGGAGATGAAAACGGGGTGCTGTTGACGGTAGGGAGCGTCTTAAAGTTATCGGCTTGGATTTTAAGTCCTGGTCGCATCAACCAGGTTCCGCGCATCAGCTCATGAATCCAAAAAGGATGGGTGCTGAAACCTCCTTTGTGTCCGATATCAAAAATCCGGATGACGATGACATTCTTTTTCTCCTGCAAGAGGTTCCGGGCTATCCAGTAGTTACGGTGATTGTGCCGGCCATAGGTTTCGCCGATTTTCACACCATTGACCCAGGTGATATCATAGTCGTCGATCTGGCTCAATTGCATTAAAATACTATCATGTGCTTCAGCGCCCGCAGGCATATCAAATTCCTTGCGATACCACACGGCCCCATCATGATCGGGGAGGCCCTGATCTTCCCAAAATCCAGGTACCGTGATTTCCTGCCATTCTGAAATATCGGTTTCCGGTAAATACCATTTTTCATCCATGCCCGGTCCGGTCAGATAGGCTTTTGCCTGCCACTCGTCTTTTCTCCTGGTGAATTCCTTCTCCAACTCACTAAAAGACTGACCGCGTTCGATGACCGGCAAGATCTCCGGTTTAAATTGGTCAAATGTTGCCAAAGTTTCATTGCTCATCCAGGTTTCGATGGTGGTGGCTCCCAGACTGCTGTTGACCATACCAATGGGTACCTGGATCTGCTGAGAAATGAACTTCGCAAAGTGATATGCCACTGCTGAAAAGCCTGCAATATTTTCCTGATTTAATTCTTGCCAAATCCCTCCTTGTACATCATCCCTGGGCATGTAGTCACTGGCAATCTGCACCGTAAATAACCGAACCGAACTCTGCTTTATCCAGTTGGTATCCGTTTCGTTATACGGTGTTTGGCGGATCTGCCATTGCATATTGGATTGCCCGGATGCTATCCAAACGTCACCTATCAATATATCTTTCAATTCGATCTTGTTCTTACCTGTCACTGTAAGGGTATGGGGACCTCCGGCAGAAACAGGATCTAATTGTAAAGACCACTGTCCATGGGAATCTGCAAAAACCGATTCAGCTTGTCCGGCAAAGAAGATGGTCACTTCTTCTCCGGGGTCTGCCCACCCCCAAAAATGGAGGTTCTGATCCCGTTGCAACACCATATGATCTCCAAACAGATGCGGTAATCGGACATTTCCATACACCGCTGACAACCAGGATCCCCAAAGCATCACTGTAGTCAGGAAAAATAACTCCTGATGCAATCTGGCAATATCTATAAACTTCATAAACAGTCAGCCTGGGGATTATGTCCATATGTTTGAACATAGACTCATCAAATATAAGACTAATTTGCTTTTAGTCGCTTTGAGGGTGATTGCTTTTATCCTGGGGAGGTTGGTGAAATACTCCGGTTGACGGCTGAAGCCCTCATTCGTCGCTTTCTGACGTGACGAGACGAATGAAGCTACCGGGTTGGTGCACATTCCTTAAATGGAGAAATAAATGGTGCAGTGGAGTTATGGATCCTATTTCTGAGATCTGGTTGGCAGGTTTAAATTTCAATCCCGGGCAAATTTCTCCACCATTTTCGAAAGGGTTTTTCATCGGTGCAAAAAACACATAAAAATCCGTAATTTGGAGAAACTAGTCGAAAGTCGATGTCAAAATTGGAACACAAACTTGAATTAGTAGTATGTATGTGAGATGATATAGCATTATAAGGAATAAATTGTGTTAGGAGCATGGCTGCGAACCTCGTCTGAAGTTCGCAGCCTGGATGTGTGAAATCTTGCCCCATAAAAATCCACTTATGGATTTAACTTTTACTTTATTAGGCCTAACGAGAGAAGGTTGATCCTTGTAGTGTTTCTACGTAACTCAAAGATAGCTCGATCGAAAAGTAACCATACCCAAAAAATCTGTCACAAAGCCGGACAAATCTTTCGAATTCGTACTAAAGTGAATTTTAGTGGTTTGCACTATTTATTAAATGAAGTCAGAATTTCGTAGTTAGTACATTGTCCACTGAAAGATTGTCGTTAATTCTGGTTCCTTTTTGCGATATACTGCGTTGCAAATACTCACCATAGCTTCGGCTATGTCTGCGCTTTGCGCCTTGCCTATCACAAAAATGATCTCAGAATTATTCAAC
>JBGTCB010000747.1:0-1816 GCA_041748995.1 Saprospiraceae bacterium
AACTCGACTTCATCGTAAACAGGTATCCTGCCTTTACCCCAAAAACTAATTATCCGGTATTGGACAGATTGATTGATGGGAGTAGCCAGATAGAAGTAATTGTGAGGATCATCCCGGTAGGTATCCGTTTCAAATCTTGCCGGTACCATAATGGCCATACCTAAATGTTCCTTCTCGGAAGATTGTAACCCGAATGTATAGGCACAATGCACGTTGCTAACTAAAGCCTGAGTGAAATCTGTGGCTTCTTCGTGCTTAGGCAATCCAAAAGCAAATTGCAAATTAAGGTCTGTTTTTGAGATAATGCTCACATCCAATTGAGCCCAGGGTTTACCTGCCTGCATTTGCCATTTTATCAGAAGGTCAATTTTTTCACCCCTGATGGGTACTCCCAGAATCTTCGTCTGAATTTCAGCCCGGAGAGGTCCGGTTTCGAGGATACTAATTTCCCTGCTATCAAATTTAGTGAGTGATATAATACTTGCCTGATCAAAAAGAGCCGGACTGCCAATACCCAGTGATAGTCCTTCGTCCAGGGCATCACCCCCCCAATTGCTTATTTTCGAAAGATCCTGAAGCACCGGAGAATCCAGCATGGCCGGCACTTTCTTACCTATGATATCCATTGCATAGGGTGGGCTCATCAGAGCACGGTAACCCAACCACTCATTTTCTATAATAATACCATTAGCCGCCCATTTTTCATCAAAATTAGTAAGGTGTGGGCTGCTTATCGCTTTTCCGTTATCCAGATGAGCATGAACCATAATTCCATCCGGAATTTCAGTTCCCGGCCCTGCATAAGCCACTATTGTCCCCTCCGTGCGTGGTGGCAGATCGACAATAGCATATATTCTGTCGGGTATTCCATTATCATTTCTGTCTTCAATCTGAACCGGAACATCCTGATCTCCCAATTTTAAATGAAACGTTTCATTGACCCGCACAAGATCAAGATCCACACCATATTGTCTTAATGAATCATTGCTCTCATTGGTAACCGTAAAATCGAACAAACTATCTCCGTCAGCAGTATTTTGGCTTTGTTCACCACAACTGCAAAAAAAGATCATCGATAAAACAAGAAAGGAAGTAATGCGCATAAAATCTGAATATTGAGTTTGTAAAGATAACAGGGCACCTCTATTTAACTCTGAATGAGGTAACCTAGATAAATTTTCGAAGAAAATTGTTATTACCATGAACGAGGTTGATAGAGGTGTCCATTTCTAAATCTTCGGACTGACAGTCTCTTTTGGCAGGTCCATATGAAAGCCAATCGGTTGGGGTACATCATCATCATAATCTTCCCATCCGATTATTTCCTTAAGAAACTCTTCAACATGTCTCACAATAAAGGGATTTTTCAACTCATCCGGACGCATGATTTCCAGATTCTTCGGTGGTCTTGGCTGACCCAGGCCTTCAATAAAAGGATATACAACTGTGATCATCACCTTCCCATTAAACAATTGTTGGTAAATCAACATCCCGTTAGACTTGATTAGTTCTCGCTTAGCATCACCAATCATTTCGGAGATTCCGCTTTCCACATGACCCAGGGAAAGCACAATAGCTTCCATATGCAACAAGTCGTTTTTCGCTTCAACTTTAGCTTTCAGGCCGGTTTCAACTACAATATATTCAAGCTGGCTGGTAATCGCATTTTTTAACGAATCGTGCCAATCCCTTCGATATTGTTCGGTATTTTCTAATATCTGATGGTATTGATTGACTTTATTTTGAATATTTGATAAATCCATTTTTATCCAGATTATTAGTAAATATACCCTGATTTAAGATAATCCTGATCATG
>JBGTCB010000748.1:0-4129 GCA_041748995.1 Saprospiraceae bacterium
TCGCCGAAGAAATCAAATTTAGTGGACAGGTATCCCACCCGAGCCTGAACAAATAATCTGCTGCCATTTTCACCTTCAAAATAATATCTGCCAAATGGGGCAATGCCGAACGAGGAGGCATTGGTGTCTCCCGATTTGGAAAAATTGAAATTTAAAGCCCCTCCTATCGCCAGATTATTGGCGATAAAAAATCCCAGTTGCGGCGAGAGCTCAACATTGGTGGTACTTTCCGGATCGGTGAACTGCACCTGGAATCCTGCCGTTCCGCCCAATAAAACTCCTCCTTTACCAGTCTGAGCATAAAGATGATTCATTAAGTTGCATGCTGCAATAAACAGTAAAAATGACTTGATAGACATAGATAATTTAATTTAGTGAATAAAAATTCAGACAAACTGTGAAACCTAAAGTGGTGTAAGGGATAGGAGTGAAAAATCCTTTGATTCTTCCCTTTAACGGGAATATGTCTACCATTCATGGAAGGTAATTGAAAAAGTAATTAAATTAAGAAAGTCAGAGAGGACTTACAACGGCTCGTCGGAGTGGACTCACCTCCATGTACTTCGCTGACATCCTGGCATGGACATGAGGAAGACTTCCGGACATAGGACGGAAAAGAGGTGCTCTATATTTTTTTTGATATGAAAGCGACTATTGATGACTTTTCAGTCTCAAACTAGCCATTATGGCTGGCTCGAACAGGTTAGTAAAATCAACAAACAAATGGCATTCCCCGTTCTCTTGATCATATTTTGAGCAAGTAAAGGAAGACACCCTACCATCATAGTATTTCCCGGTAACATCTGATTGTAAAGTGATATATGAAAGATTACCACCTGTTAGTATGCTGGTAACTGGAGCGACGGTAATTTCAAAAATACCCTGCAAGTTCCCTTCAAGCTTTTCAATTCTGTCAGGGGGCTCTAGTTCATACTCTATTCCATTACAAAACTGTAATTCCGGTTGTAAGGCAATTGAGTAGTCAAGACTGAAAGTGCGATTTTGCAGAAGCTCTAAATTAAAAACCGGGAGGTGTCCATTTGCTGATAGATCAGAACTAATTTCTATTCCCCCATAGACGGTGCATTGGGAGAGCGGATCTTCCTGTGAAAGCTCCCAAAAGATCGTTCCGTCTCTCAATTCCCAAGATCGACTCACCTCGGCTAGTCTTTTATCCTCAAGACTAACCTCTTTACCGCATGCAGAGAATAAGGCAAGGATCATCATCAAGCCCAGGGTACTTACCCAAAAGTAAGGCCACCCAAAATCAGTATTTGTTGAATAGCGGAAGCGATGGGTTACTCCTTCTTTACCAGTCTGAGCATAAAGATGATTCATTAAGTTGCATGCTGCAATGAACAGTAAAAATGACTTTATAGACATAGATAATTTAATTTAGTGAATAAAAAATATCGACAACCTGCGAAACCTAAAGTGGAGTGGGATGGAATGAATCATCCTTTGATTCTTCCCATCAAAGGGAATATGTCTACCTATCATGAAAGGTAATTGCAGGGAAAAAGAAATTAAAAAGTTTTTTCCTTTGTACTCAGTTGGAATGCGATTTTGCAGTGATTATACATCTGGAAGCCTTAAATAATATTTTCTGACCCCGTAGACGGGACTCGTCGTATTATAATGGCAGGTCAGGAGTATTCCATAAGAGTGGGAACCCGAATCCTGTTTATTGACATCTTTATTCCTAATCGAGAGCGTCTTCGGATTGCCAGCAATTTTATCGCCTACCCTCAAGTCTGGTTTTAAGTTGGTTTTAAGACTAAAGTTCTTACTAACTTAAGGTCTTCAAGAATGCAATTAAATGGATCAATTCCGACAGCTCGCGGCAATAATGTTTACCGATATTGTTGGTTATAGCCGGTTAATGGGTTCTGATGAAGAAGGAACCATGAGGTTATTGGAAAAAAGTAAGTACATCCAAAAAGCATCCGTAGAAAAATACCATGGAAAATGGATCAAAGATTTAGGTGACGGTGCCATCGTGGTTTTCGATAGTGTATTTAACGCCATCAGTTGTGCTGTCGAAATTCAACAGGTTGTACGCCATGACGAAAGCCTTTCGCTGAAGATCGCGATCCATAGCGGAGAGATCATTGTCACCGATCAGGATTTATTGGGTGATGGGGTGAATCTGACAGCCCGGCTGGAGCAGATTGCCCAAAAAAACTCCATTTTGCTGTCCGGAAGAGCTTTTTCCGATATAAAGAACATCAAGTCAATCACGACTATCAAGCTTGGCCGGTTTGCTTTTAAGAATATTCATGAACCAGTAACTGTATTTGCCATTGTTAAACAAGGGTTAGCTATTCCAGACCTTTCTGAAAATCCCCTGAGAATTGATGATGAAAGATCAGACGAAGAGATTCTTGGTGATAATGATCTACTAGTCGATCAGATCATGACCCTGATTGAAAATAATCTGACAAACCCCCAGCTTTCCGTTTCATATTTATCTCAGGAGGTGGGCATAAGCCAGCCACAACTTTATCGAAAAATTCAGGCCGGCACACATTACTCACCAAGTGATCTGATCCGGGAAGTCAGGCTAAAGAAAGCAGCTTTACTCCTAAAAGGTAATGTCAGCAATGTTTCCGAAGTAGCCTATCAGACAGGCTTTAATAATCATTCTTACTTCAGTAAGTGCTTTCTGGAAAGATATGGATCAACACCATCAGACTACCGAAAAACTGCTTCCAGGAAATTTATGCTTCCAATAGCTATTGATAAATTTATTGGCAGAGATCAGGAAGTCGAAGATATCATCAGGATAATGCAGGGAACCAGATTATTAACCATGACAGGGACCGGTGGTACGGGTAAAACCAGACTGGCGATAGAAATACTAACCAAACAAAGCAAGTCCTTTCAGAATGGGGTCTACTTTGTACAACTCGCTCCTGTTAATAGAGCAGAAGCGGTGATCCCAAAGATCGCTCAGATTCTTAAAATTCAGCAAAATATATCCAAAAACACCCTGATCTCCATTATTGAGTTTGTTGGTGATCGCAAGGTTCTGCTGGTCCTGGATAATTTTGAGCATGTATTAGAGGCTGCATCGGAAGTCAATAAACTCATCCTATCCTGCCCGGCTCTGAAGATTCTGGTGACCAGCCGGGTTATTTTGAATTTAGCTAGTGAGGCTGAATACCCTGTTCCCCAACTCCCGTTTCCAGAGAACGGTGGTGACTATGAGCTGGCTGAATTAATGAAGTTTCCCGCTGTAGCGCTGCTGGTTACCCGGGCTCAGACAGTTAAACCTAATTTTGAATTGACAAAGGAGAATAGGCAAGCTGTCGGCGCCATCTGCGCACAATTAGACGGTCTTCCATTAGCCCTGGAATTGGCCGCAGCGCGCTTCAAATTATTCTCTCCTCCAGCACTTTTACGCAGGTTAGGTAACAAACTGGATATCCTGAGCAGTACTTCCACGGACCGACCAGACAGGCATAAGACTTTAAGAAGTGCCATCGATTGGAGTTATAGCCTTCTGTCACCGGAGGAACAAACGGTATTTAGAAGATTGTCTGTCTTCAGTGGTGGTTGTACGCTGGAAGCTGCAGAGGAAGTATGTTTCAAAAGTTACAGCGCTAATCTGAACATCATCGATCAGATTTCCGGTCTGGTTGACAAAAGTCTCCTGCAAAGGGAAGATCACAAAGATGGTGAGCCCCGATTCTTTATGTTGGAGACGATCAAGGCATTTGGTCAGGACCGGCTTGAAAAATCACTGGAAAAGGAAGATCTGATGCAACGATATGTTGATCATACAGTCGACCTGGTAGAAAAGGCACACATGCATTTGACCGGAGCCGACCAGGGTCATTGGCTTGATCGCCTGGAGCCCGAACTGGACAATATCCGTGCGGTGCTCTTCTGGGCAGAAGAAAGTAAAAATGCAGAAACAGGTTTGAAGGTAGTGGCCTCTTTTTGGAGATACTGGAATAACCGGTCAATGATGCACGAAGGAGCTAGTTGGATTCGGCGGATGCTGGATATTCGAACCGATAACAAAGATAGCATCATACGTTGCCGGGCGCTCAGCGCCTATGGTACGTTTAAGGTCAATACCGGTCAACTCTCAGAAGCACATTCAATTTTTACTGAATCATTG
>JBGTCB010000749.1:0-11472 GCA_041748995.1 Saprospiraceae bacterium
CCACCAGCGAAAAATTTATGACGGAAGAAATGGATTATGAATTTGTACCTGCAAGATATATCGGCTGTGCAGATATCTGATCTGATATTTGAGAATTCATTAGTGACTTAATTCTGTCATTTTTTACAAAATAAAATTCTGATAAATTGAACGATAAGACAAACACATTTGACGCCATCGTAATTGGAGCGGGTATGTCCGGAGGCTGGGCGGCCAAAGAATTCTGTGATAATGGATTAAAGACCTTATTACTGGAAAGAGGACGGGATGTCAAACATATCAAGGATTATCCCACCACAAATATGCTTCCCTGGGATTTTAAACACCGTGGCAGAGTACCTATAGAAGTCGTGGAGGAGAATCCGGTCATAAGCCGTTGTTATGCATTCCGGGAGGACGCCATGCACTTTTTTGTAAAAGACAAAGAGCATCCTTATGGTCAGCCAAAACCCTTTGACTGGATACGTGGTTATCAGGTAGGAGGCAGATCGATTATGTGGGCCCGGCAAACCCAGCGCTGGAGTAATTATGACTTTGAAGGGCCGGCCCGCGACGGATTTGCCGTCGACTGGCCGATTCGTTATGAAGACCTGGCGCCCTGGTATTCGCATGTTGAAACCTTTGTGGGCATTTCCGGTAATAAGGATGGAGTCGATACTTTACCTGACGGCGAATTTCTAAAAGCCTGGGATCTGAACTGTGTCGAACAGCACTTTCAATCTACGATAAAATCCAACTACAAAGACAGGCATGTGATTTATGCCCGCTGTGCTCATATTACGGAAATGAAAGATATATTTCATCAGCAAGGTCGCGGTCTTTGCCTGGGCAGAGGGATATGTCAGCGTGGTTGTCCATTTGGGGGTTACTTTAATTCAAATTCTACCCTAATACCCTGGGCGGAGAAAACAGGTAATCTTACATTAAGACCAGACTCGGTGGTGCACTCCATTATCTATGATGCGAAAACCGGTAAAGCCAGTGGAGTAAAGGTTATTGACCGGCTAACAAAAGAAATCACAGAATATTTTGCCCGGGTCATTTTCGTCAATGCCGGCACACTCAATTCCAATCTAATTCTTTTGAATTCTACTTCTGACCGTTTTCCCGATGGTTTAGGTAATGATCATGGATTATTAGGAAAATATGTGGCTTTTCATAATTACCGGGCAAGGATTTCTGCGGCACATCCTGGGCACAAAGAATTTGCTCCGGAGGGTGGCCGACCGACTTCCGCTTATGTACCCCGATTCAGAAATGTATACCGGCAGGAGACTGATTTTCTACGGGGATATGCCTGTACCTTCGGTGCCTCACGAGGTAAACAGGTTAATGATAACGGATATGGCCAAACATTGGTGAACAATTTGCTGGCGGAGAAAGAATATGGTTCCTGGAGGGTCGGATCGGGTATGATGGGTGAAACAATACCCAAAGAAGCCAGTCAGGTCACCCTCGATCCGGAAAAGAAGGACGAGTGGGGTATTCCCGTTCTGAATATTGCTATGGATTATGACGATAACGATGAAAAAATGATCCAGGACTTTTTCGGGCAATTTACCGAGATGTTTGAAAAAGCCGGATTTACCGATATCCGTACCAGTGACAGCAAACAGGCTCCGGGACTGGATATCCATGAAATGGGAGGTATCCGGATGGGTCATGACCCAAAAACCTCCATGCTAAATAAATGGCATCAAGTTCATTCCTGTCCCAATGTTTTTGTTACAGATGGGGCTTGTATGACATCTGTATCGACACAGAATCCTTCCCTGACTTTCATGGCCATGACCGCGAGGGCAGCTAACTATGCGATTGAACAAATGAAAAAGGAGGAAATTTGAGGAATCGGGGCTTACGCTGGTTACGTAACCAACGGGTTACATTGATTTAATTATGGCTGGGGGGAATTGGGTGAGAGACAAATGGCAGAAAACTACTGATGATCGAGGCGATAACGTATGGCTCCATAGAATGAAGCACCACGCAAAGCTGCCCGGTCATTAAGTACGACATACACCGGCACTTTCTCGAGCAACCTTTTCATTCTGCCCGCTTCCAGGAAATAGTGTAAGAAATCATGTTTGTTTAAGACGTCCAGGTTTTTGGGAACGATACCACCTCCAATATAAACCCCACCAAATCCATTATATTTCATGACGATGTTGGCAGCTTCATTTGCAAGGTTTCTCCAAAACATTTGCATGGTTTCATAACAAATCGGATCACCATTTTTAGAACCCTGCGAAATAACCGCAGCCGGGTCTCTCTGTTCGAGATCTTCTTTAATCCGGGCATCCGGCCTTACGTTTCGATATTCACATAAGAACTGAAAAATCTGATGAATGCCCATGCCGGAGACGACTCTTTCCCAGCTCACATGCCCGTGAATTTTTTGTAAGAATCGCAATAATTCAATGTCTTCTTCGGTTTCCGGTGCGTAGTCGGCATGCCCCCCTTCCGTAGCAAACGGATGAAAATAATGACCATCCCAAAACATTCCTGCTTCACCCAGTCCAGTTCCCGGTGAAATCATCGCTGCATTGCCCATCATTTCCGGAACTCCCTCATGAAAAACGATAAAATCTTTATTCTGCAGCGTTGCCAGTCCATAAATATTGGCCACCAGATCATTGATTAAATAGACATTTTCAATGCCGGTTTCCCGGGCACACTTCTTAGCTTCTATAGACCAGGTTAGGTTGGTGATCTTGACCGAGTCATTAATGACGGGTCCAGCTACACCCACACTGATGCAATCCGGTTTTTCATTTCCGACAAAGTCAGATACCATGTCCGGAAAAGATTGGTGAATCTTTGAACGATAAGTCTTTTCTGACAAAAGCCGGAAAGAGGATTCATCATATTGATAGAGAGCCAGATGCGTCTTGGTACCGCCAATATCTCCTGCCAGGACCTTCATGGGTTTGCCTCGCAACCCAAACTCCTGATAAACAATTGGGATCATTTTATTGTATTAATGACAAGCAAAGATGCAATTTTTTCGGTATCCGGTGATATACGATCGCCAATGGCCCTGCTCAGGATCTAGTAGATTGTCCCATAAATATCTATACACCATAAACAGGTCTTTTCGTCATCATATCATCAGCAAAAGCCTCACGTAGCTATGGCTATTCTCGGTCTTGCTTCTTCAATATGCCAAAAAATACCAAGCTTCCTCTATAAACATACTTATGGGGCAAAACACTAGTACATATTAACTTAATAATTTTAGGGTCTCATGACGAAAATCAGTAATATCCGGACAAAGATTTCAAGCATCATTGGAGTAAATGCTTTATTTTTGAAACACGTGCCTGTTCTTTTATACCAACGGACTTCTTCTGACGTTTTAAAATTATCGACGGGCTCAAAACCTTCCTTAATCCATGAGTGAAATGGCCTTCAGGGTCAGGTAAATTTTTTGAACCTAACTAATCCTTACGAGATGATTAACTTAAAGGAAGAGCAGTCTACTACCGCCACTTTAACAACGACTTCGAAAAGTCAGAACAGTTCCCCTTCCCCTTTTGAATTTAAAAGATCCACACCCACGCATGTGGTTAATCTTTGGGTCAAATCCTTTAGAAAATGGCTGGACATTCTCGATCAATGGAAAAAAGAAGCCTGCCTGATCGACAGACTTATCGCCATGTCATTATTGGGTGAAGAACTAGGACATCATCAACTGACCCGACTGCAGCAAACTTTCCGGGATTTTATCGATGCGGAGATTCGAAGTCTGGAGATCGAAATCCTGGAAATGCAGCAAAATATTGATCTGCTTCAACGGTATGTCATCAATACCGATGTCAAGATTCGGGATCTAAAAAGTAAAATGCAACAGCTGTCAGCATTGTACGGGGATCTCAAGATGAAAGTCTTTAACGAGCTGACCCATATTTATCCTGCTAAAATACTATAATATAAAGATTGCATGCCCAAAGGTTTGACAAGACAGTCAACCCTTTGAGGTGCGACACCCCAGTGCGAATTAAGCTGATTTGACAGCGATGTCACCCTTTTGAGGTACGACACTGCAGTGCAGAAATTAAGCTGTCGCACCTTCGAGAGGTCGACAGCTTATCGTTCATGAAGAATTGCAATGTGTTGTTATAGTAGGCTCCCCCTGAAACCTGCACCAGTATGGACGACTCGTCATTTTTTCAGATGGGAGAAACATGATCATATAAACGGGCCGGCTGGGTTTGATCTTCAAACTGTCTTAAAGCTTCCAGTGCCTGACCTGCATATGCCAAAACATGACCGCCACCCATCATGATGCTAACCGAAATGACTTCGAGGATTTCTTCCCGTGAAGCCCCATAATTCAAGACATGATGTAATTGGGTGGTAATACATTCCTGACATGAGGTCGAAATGGATATACCGAGAGCAACTAAAGCTTTGTTCTTCGCGCTAAGAGCGCCATTCATGGCATGATTTCGCTGCATCTTTGTAAAAGCAACCATCGTTTCGGGAATTTCATTCTCCAATTCCTTCATTGTTCTGGTCAGGTGCTCTAATTCCTTTTTGTAATTTCTCATGGATATTCTTTTTTAATAAATTCTAAAAACCAGATGAATGATTGTTTCTTCAACCAGATGTAGTCCAACACCAGGTTGTCAGCTTCCTGCGTCTCACCGAGTCAGAAAGCTAAAAGTTTACAGCTGTGTCAACCTGAGTATTTCAACAGCTTCCAAGGCTCAATACAATTAAACAATGTAAGAGCACGATGGTGTTCGATAAGGAAGGTACCTTTATTTCAAAGTTAAGGTTTTAATAAAAGCCGTGCCGGAATATCATTTTGAATTCTGTTTCCAGGCCGATTTTCTTTTGAAATAATCGATCAGGAAACGAACCGGCAAAGGAAGGATGGTCACAATGATCAGAATAAGAAAAATTATAGCATAATTTTCACGCACCCAGGTGATTTCTCCCAGAAAATAACCCAGCAGTAAGAAGGAAGCCACCCAGATGATAGCACCAGTGAAACTATATTTCGAAAAACTGTGCCGATCCATCTCCGCCACGCCAGCTACGAATGGAATATAGGTCCGAAGGATAGGAAAAAACCTGGCGATTAACACTGCTTTCCCTCCATAATTCACATAAAAATCATGGGCACGCAGAATGTATGATTGCCATTGCTGGTTTTTGATGCGCATCAGGTACTTGGCACTATTGCGACCAATATAAAAACTGGTCATGTTACCCAAATAGGCTGCAGTTATAAGCAAAATGAGCAACCAATACAGGTCAAGATAGCCTACTCCCGCGATGACTCCGATCGAAAAAAGTAATCCGTCACCCGGAAGGAAAGGAAAGAAAAGCAACCCGGTTTCTGCATAAATGATCAAAAACAGAATAGCATAAGTTAAAATACCATAATCATCTATTAAATGCAGCAATGCTGCATCCGTCGACACGATTATTTCAAGGACTTGTTCCCACATGGCCCAAATTTAGTAAGAAGAAACTAACCATGTAATAAACGTATATACGGCTGAGACCAATAGTAAAAGTTTAACCGGGATTATGAATGTCCTGAGAGACTGCTGAAATACCCAAATTGCTCTCTTACTCTGTCAGAGCATTTTCTCTCAAAAGATCGCAGCATTCAAACCTGGGTATTTCAACTCCCTCTTACAACCAGTTTTTCCGGCGGAAATAATACAACATGGAAATTGCCAAAAAGATCATGATCCCCCAAAGAATCCCATAGCTGTGCTTATAATGCAATTCCGGCATGTAATCAAAATTCATTCCATAAACCCCAACTAAAAACGTGAGTGGAATGAAAATAGTGGCCACGATGGTGAGGACCTGCATCACCGCATTGGCTTGAAACCCAATTCAGTTACATAGAGATCCTGAAGGCCTGTCAGGTTGTCTCTCATTGTCTCCAGAATATCAAAAGCCTGGATACAATGATCATATAGATCCCGAAGAAATACTCCGGTACTTTCATCAACATATTCCGAATCCGTCTTTATAAATAAACCAATGGCATCCCGGAGAGGTGATAATGACCTTCGCAGGGTCAGTAACTCCCTTTTTAATAAGTGAATTTTACCTTTTGTCTTCCGGGTTACGTCACTGAGTATCTCTTCTTCAAGCTCCTCTATAGTATCACCAATCTGATCCAGAATCACAAAATAACCGTCAACGATGCGGTCGATCAGAGCATAAACCAGGTAGTCGGAATTTCTTTGCCGTAATTTGCCTTTACCGGTCTCCAGGCGGGCAATGACCTCGGTAAAAAGCTCTTCCTGATCTTCCTGGAATGAAAACACGAAATAGCGACCTGTGTAAATGGATATTTGCTCGGGTACAATCGCTCTAAGCTCCGGATGATACTTATAGTTTCGGAGCGTAAAATAGAATCCAGTTTCATACTCTTCAAATTTTGGTCGCTGGTGTACATCCATGATATCTTCCAAAACCAATGGATGAATGTTGTATGTACGACCAATACGTTCTATTAGTTCGGAATCATGAATGCCCCGTACATCTATCCAGGTGACGAACTGATCATCAACTGCCGGAAGTTCCCGACGTAAAACATCAGTATGGTATTCCTGACCATTATACCGGGTTAGAGTGACGTGAGGATTTACCAGTTTCTGCTCACCGGTAAAGACCAATGAACCTGGTGGTAATCCCAGTTTGGATTTTCTTTTACCTGCTGGTTTATCCGCGCTCAAATCAATTAGATTGGTTCGATACAAAAATACGGTAACCCAACTGATAACCTAAGAAGTTGTTGAAATACTAACCTGTTTTGATTTTTTCCACGGAGGGCCTCCCCCTACTTGATAATCAGCCGTCCTTGCTCTTGATGATCATTCAAGTGCATACGTAAATATTAACCTTCTATAAAGTGGTTGGGCAAACATAGTCCGAAACCTCAATACCAGCTTCCTTGATGGCCGTAAAACCATCAGAGATATCGACCAGGTTGTGATATCCCCGGGCCTTTAGCAAGGAAGCAGCAATAGCAGACCGGTAGCCTCCGGCACAATGCAGGTAAAATGTTTCCTCTTTCGGGAATTCAGACAAATAATCATTGATAAACATGAGCGGTGTACTCGCGGCATTTAACATATGTTCTGATTGAAATTCGGATGATTTTCTGACATCAAAAACATATGGGTTGTAGCCCTCAGAAATCATCGAGGCAAATTTCTGAGCTTTCATTGAAGGGACCGTATCTACTTCCTTGCCAGACTTCCTCCATGCTTCGATGCCACCTTTTAAATAACCTAATGTATGATCAAATCCCACCCTGGCGAGCCTGGTAACTGCTTCTCCTTCCTCACCGTCAGAAACGATAAGTAATATGGGAGTTAAAGTATCTTTTACCAATGCACCTACCCAGGGAGCAAAATCTCCCTTTAAACCTATAAAAATTGACCGGGGTACAAATCCAGCCCTAAATTCTTCTTCAGACCGGACATCAAGCATTAAAGCATCCAAATGCTCCACCTCTAATTCGAAAGCATCGGGATCCAATGCACGGGTACCGAGTTTCAGGATCTTGTCAATTGATTCGTATCCCTCCTTATTCATTTTTACATTCAACGGAAAATAAGCCGGGGGTGGTAAAAGTCCATCGGTTACTTCAGCGATAAATGCTTCTTTGGTCATATCGGTTCGTAAAGCATAATTGACCTTCTTTTGATTGCCTAGCGTATCGACGGTTTCTTTCATCATATTTTTTCCACATGCAGAACCGGCTCCATGTGCAGGATAGACAATGACATCATCTGCCAGAGGCATGATTTTGGTTCGCAGGCTATCATATAATAATCCGGCTAAATCTTCCTTCTTCAGATTAGCTGACTTTTGAGCAAGATCCGGTCTTCCAACGTCTCCCAGAAATAATGTATCTCCGGAAAAGATCGCATGATCCTTACCTGCAGCGTCCACCAGCAAAAAGGTGGTTGATTCCATTGTATGTCCTGGTGTATGGAGCGCCCGGATAACGACATCACCCAGATTGAATTCCTCTCCATCTTTTGCAATATGAGCTGGAAAAACCGGATTGGCATTCGGACCATAAACTATCGTGGCACCGGTCTTTTCGGCCAACGTAATATGACCGCTCACAAAATCTGCATGAAAATGCGTCTCGAAAATATACTTGATCTTCGCCTGATCCGCTCCAGCTTTTTCAATGTAGGTATCGACCTCTCTTAACGGATCAATGATCGCTACCTCCCCGCGACTCTCAATATAATAGGCTCCCTGAGCAAGGCAACCCGTGTAAATTTGTTCAACTTTCATTTATAAACTTTTCTTTCCTTAAATCCTGAGTCAAAATTATTATAGTTTAGTTTATCATTCGTGATCTCTATCACTGAATGTCTACTGCATTGTGCACTGAAAGATTGTCGTTTAATTCTGGTTCCTTTTTGCGATATACTGCGTTGTAAATACTCACCCTAGCTTCGGCTATGCCTGCGCTTTGCATCTTGCCATCAGAAAAATGATCTCAGAATTATTCAACATCTTCCACTGGACAGTGTCCAGCTACCTTAATTTTCAACGGCACCAAGAATCACCTGTTCCAATTGCTGGGCAGATTGTACTCCGGACTTTTTCCAGATGACTTTTCCATTTTTGTACAACATAAAGGTCGGCACACTCATGATATGCAGCTTTTCAGCCAGTGCCCGGTTTTTATCAATGTCAATTTTGATGATTTTTCCCTTTTCACCAATACGGCCGGAAACCTCTTTCAGGATTGGAGCCATCATTTTACATGGACCACACCAGGTAGCAGTGAAATCAATAAGTACCGGGGTGTTGCTGTTTACAATTTCATTAAAGGATTTTTTATTCGACATTTTTTTTTGATTTAATATTCGATTTTTTGAAAATAATTCTACTGGCAACAAAGGCAAGAAAAATCCAGGGTGCAGCATGAAAAAAGAGATCAAAATAATCGATCGCTTTCATACCCGCACCTCCAACAGCCAACCAGCGAATTTTACCGATAATATGTGGCTCGGGAAAAAAAGGAGCGAGACCTAAAGTCAGGCAACCTATCCCGGCCATGAAGAGTAGTGATCTTTCTTTTTCAGTTATCTGCATAATAAAACAAGTCCTGTTACAAATTAGTTCTACAGGCTCTAGGAGGCTTTTGAAATACCCAACATGCGCTGATATTTAATCCGATTACTTTTTTTGCAAGAAAATCTCAGCATCAATCTGAGTATTTCATCTGCCTCCTAGAGCTGGTAAATTATCGATTGACCTGAAGTGCATAATCATTATATGATGCATCAGGGCTGCTTTCAGAATTAATAAACTCTACCGCATCATGGTTACTCATAAAGAATCTATTCTCTCCAATTTGATTCATAAGTTGTGATTTCGCCAGAGTATCCCTTACCGGACCTTTGACATCGGTAAAATAAATCTGGATATTACGCTTTCGAAAATGATCTATCAGGGCAAACAACATATGGATCGCACTACTATCAACTGAATTGATACTTTCTGCATCAATTAGGATATATTTCAGGTGTTCACCTTTGGCAGCTGCCAATTTTTCGATAGAATCCCTAAAAAACTCGCAATTGGCAAAATAAAGTGCCGCATCAAAGCGAAAGATCAACAAATCATCCCGCACAATCACATTGGAAAAACGACTGGTATTACGGTAGATTGAGGTACCGGGTACCTGGCCTAAACTGGCAACATGAGGTCGCGAAGTTTTATAGATAACCATTGCCAGGGATAGGATAACTCCCATCAAAATACCTTCCTCAATTCCAAGAGTCAAGGCGGACAGGAAGGTCACCAAAAGCATGAAAAAGTCCTGGCGGTTTGTTTTCCAGAGATAAATAGCTTCCCGGTAATCAAATAAACCGGCAACGGCCACGATGATGACAGAAGCCAGGATCGCCTGAGGTAAATAATAAAACAGCGGTGTCAGGAAGAGCAGAGTAAGCAGGATCAGGACAGCACTGAAAAATGATGCCAGGCCTGTATGAGCTCCGGCCTGATCATTGACAGCCGTGCGCGAAAATCCACCTGAAACCGGAAAGGACTGAAACATCGAACCCACAATATTCGCTAGTCCCAAAGCCCGTAGTTCACCATTGGCATCAATCCGGTAGTCCCGGTGCCTGGACTGAATTGCTTTGGAAACTGCAATGCTTTCCATGAAACCAACCAGTGCAATCCCAACTGCAATCGGTATCAAATTCGAAATATCATTCCATGACGATGCTGGTATCTGAAATGCTGGAATCCCCGCAGGTACGGCACCCAAAATTTTAACTCCTTTCATATCAAGATTCCATATCATAACTATAATAATCCCAAAAACCACCGCTACCAGTTGTCCGGGTAGGGATTTATTGATTCTTCTCAAGAGCAGGATCAACACCATTCCACTCAAACCTATGACAAAAGTCGGGACATGCACCTCCCCAATTCGGTTGATCATTTCGAGAAAGACCTTATGTAATTCGTACGTGCTTTCCAATTTAATACCCATGAGGTGCCTCAGTTGACTAAATCCGATTAACAAAGCGGCGGCAGAGGTAAATCCGCTAATGACGGGGTGCGATAAAAAATTAACAAGAAATCCCAGCCGGAAGGCACCAAGAGCGAACTGGATAAATCCGACCATCAATGCCAGGAAAATAGCCAGTTGCAAATAAAGAGCCGGGTTATCTCCTGCCAGAGATCCGACCCCGGCAGCGGTCAACAACGCGACCATGGCAACTGGTCCGACGGCCAGCTGTCTTGAAGTGCCCAGAAATGCATAAATGATAAGAGGAATGGTTGATGCATATAAGCCATAGATCGGAGGAAGACCTGCCAACATAGCATAAGCCATACCCTGAGGAATCAACATTACGCCTACAGTTAAACCTGCACTCAGGTCACCTGGTAGCCAATCTTTCTGATAATCCCGTAGCCACCTGACAGATGGCATCAGATTTTCCAACTTCATGATACCTAAAATTAAAAAGAGTGCCTCCCGGGTCTTAGCCAACCATGTCAATAGAATCTAAGGCCCGAAAATCACTCTCCAAACTTGAAAACCTACCTCAAAAATAGGTCTACTTAGGAAATTGATCAGTGATCCTGATCACATGAAAGTATGATGCAAACCGACGTCAGGGAAATTAATTAGCTGGTTGTGACCAGGTTCTCGGATTGAGATTGCCGGCCAGGATTAGCAAATTCGGTACATCAAATGGTTTTGGAGACGCACCAGAATGGAAACCAGTCTGCGTCCCCGAAAAGAAGCTGGAGTACCCATCCTTACAGCTCTTCTGCCCTAATGATAAAGATCTCTGTGATAAGCCGGCCGGCGTTTAACCCGCATTATGCATTAGCAAAACTAATGCATAATTTGACGATTGGAAATCAATAATTAACGACTGATTTATCGATAACCATAATGGTGATTTCCAATGTCAGGGTTTAACCATGACAAATCAT
>JBGTCB010000750.1:0-2398 GCA_041748995.1 Saprospiraceae bacterium
CTTTGTTTTCAGGCTTCAAAAG
The DNA here is from genome assembly GCA_041748995.1 of Saprospiraceae bacterium. Taxonomy (GTDB): domain Bacteria; phylum Bacteroidota; class Bacteroidia; order Chitinophagales; family Saprospiraceae; genus JABDMH01. The sequence continues at coordinate 23 of JBGTCB010000750.1, forward strand.
GTCTTGTACCGTACCGGCGGGCAATTTATCGAATGCTGCATTGGTCGGGGCAAAAACCGTCAGCGGTCCGGGATTTGCTAAAACATGTTCCATCTCAGCTGCCTGGACTGCCGCCACAAGTGTCGTATGATCCTCTGAGGACATGGCGACCTTTAAGATGTCCATTTGAGATTCATTGTCTACGACAGCTGCCTGACCCCTTAGTTCTCCAGGTTTTTCTTTCATGGCAGTTTGAGTAACCGCTGGTTGACCAGCAGGATTACCACAAGCAAATACCAGAATGCTGATGAGCAGTGTGAATGACGATCTAACTGTGCTTTTCATTGTTTTAAGATTGAGTTTGAAAAAACTTTTAACCATTATTACATATGCCAGAGATGATTCTGTGGTATTTCTCTCCAAAGATAGTGTAATTTTTATTATTAAGATATAAATATCTTTTTATCTCATTTAAATTTGTATCTTTGCAGAAGTGAAAGAGTCACATCAAAAAATATTTTTTAACATCTTCAAAATGAATTTCCAATGAAAAACTTTATTGGGTATATAATTGTCCTGGCATTTGCCTTTACAAGCTGCAATCCTGGTATGAATCCGGGTAGCGGCGGAGCTTTGGGGGGTGATGCTGCATCCGCTACATATGTTGCACCAGGTCAGCATGATGAGTTCTATGCATTCATGTCCGGTGGATTTAGTGGTCAGCTGAGTGTCTATGGCCTGCCAAGCGGTCGTCTGTTGAAAGTGATCCCCGTCTTTGCTCAGGATCCTGAAAAAAGTTATGGGTATAATGAGGAAACAAAACCCATGCTGAATACAACTTTTGGATTTATACCATGGGATGATGCCCACCACCCGGAGCTGTCACAAACCAATGGAGAAACCGATGGGCGCTGGATATTTATCAATGGGAATAATACCCCGCGTATTGCCCGTATTGATTTAAGTACTTTTGAGACGGTGGAGATTATCGAAATACCGAATAGTGCCGGAAATCACAGTTCACCATTTACTACGGAAAATACGGAGTATGTAGTTGCGGGAACTCGTTTTAGTGTTCCTTATCCCCAGGAAGATGTCGCAATCAATAGTTATGCAGAGACTTTTAAAGGCATGCTGACATTTGTCAAGGTGGATGATGAAGGACATATGAATATCGCCTTTCAGATTTTATTGCCTGCTTTTGACTATGATCTAGCCCATTCCGGCAAGGGAAAATCTCACGGATGGACATTTTTTACAACCTATAATACAGAAGAAAGTCATACGCTGAAAGAGGTCAATGCTTCGCAAAATGATAAGGACTTTATTGCTGCCGTCAACTGGAAGAAGGCGGAAGAATATCTGGCTCAGGGCAAAGGAAAGGATGTGCCCGGAGCACATATGGTAAATCGCTACAATGAAAGATCCCATATGGCTACATCCACAGAGATCAAAACCGTCAAGGTACTAACTCCGGAAGATTGTCCCGGTCTGGTCTACTTCCTTCCGACACCAAAATCACCTCATGGCGTCGATGTTGACCCTTCCGGTGAATATATCGTTGGAAGTGGTAAACTTTCCGCTGATTTAACCGTACACTCTTTCACGAATATGTTGAGTGCCATTGAGGAAAACGCCTTTGAAACCACCATTGAAGGTATCCCGGTTTTACAGTATGACAAGGTAGTTGCCGGTGTAGTAGCAAGACCTGGTTTAGGTCCCCTGCATACAGAATTTGATGACAAAGGAAATGCCTATACTACATTCTTTATTTCTTCAGAGGTGGTCAAATGGAAGTTGGGGACCTGGGAAGTTCTGGACCGGGCTCCAGCCTATTACTCCGTGGGGCACCTTATGATACCAGGTGGAGATTCGAGAAAACCTCAGGGAAAATATATGGTGGCCCTCAATAAAATCACCAAAGATCGCTACCTACCCACCGGTCCGGAGATGAACCACTCTGCCCAATTGTACGATATTAGTGGAGAAAAAATGAAACTGCTGTTAGACTTTCCTACGATCGGTGAGCCTCACTATGCACAGGGAATATCTGCTGACCGGATCGCTCCGAAAAGCAAGAAGTTTTACCCCATCGAGGAAAATGAACACCCCTACAGGGCAATGGGTGAAAAAGAAACCAAAGTGGAGCGAACGGGCAACGTAGTCCGTATCTATATGACATCGATCAGAAGTCACTTCGCACCTGATAATATTGAAGGGATCAAAGTTGGTGATGAAGTGTACGTGCATCTGACAAATCTTGAGCAGGATTTTGATGTACCGCATGTCTTGCTATTCAGGGAGCCCAAAATGCGGAATTGCTGGTGATGCCCGGACAGACAGAGACAATGCTTTGGAGACCGCAAAGGGAAGGTGTCTATGCTTTCTATTGCACCG